>NZ_JAMYSE010000041.1:0-59125 GCF_040321795.1 Mesorhizobium sp. M0244
ACCGGGCTTTGGTGTCGGTTCCAGGAAACCCACCCGAGCCCCGCCGGCTGGGCCGGTTGAGCTGGCCCCTGGCGGGGGCCATCCCGCCGCGCGCCTCTTTTCTGCTCAACGACCCGACAGCATGTTTTCAAACTTTGATAGTGAGATCCTATTCGCCGCCCGCTTGCTGCTTGGCGGCGCCTTTGTCTTTGCCGGCCTGCGCAACATTCAGAACGCGGCGTTGGTGAGCCAATTGATGACGACGCGCGGCGTGCCGCAGGCACGGCTGGTGCTGTGGCTGGGGATCGTCCTGCAGATCATTGCCGGAGCACTGGTGATCGCGGGCATCTGGACCGCTCCGGCAGCGGCATGCCTGATCCTGTTCCTGATCATCGCTACGCCGATGTTCCATAATTTCTGGGATCATCAAGGACCTGAACGTGCGTCTCGCATCAATGGCTTTGTCGGCAACGTGGCGCTGACCGGAGGATTTCTGGCGATGATCGCGCAGTCGCTTTGACAGCCACCGCCGCCTCGCGGAGGCAGCCGCTCTATGCCGCATACCGCAAGCCGCCGTCGCAGGTCAGCACCTGGCCGGTGACGAAGCTGTTCGAAACCAGGAACGCGATCGCCTCGGCGACATCCTCGGCGCGGCCGATGCGGCCGACGGGCGTCTTGCCGGCATACTCGGCAAACACGGCATGGCGCTGTTCATCGGGCAAAAAGTCCCACCAGGGCGTGTCGATGACGCCCGGTGCCACGACATTGACGCGTAACGGCTTCAGCTCCATTGCCAGGATCGGCACCACGGTCAGCAGCATGCCGTTGACGGCGGCGATGCCGGCGACACCCGGCGCCGACAATTGCGCCGACACCGCCGAGATGAAAGTCACCGAGCCGCTCTTGTTCAGCGTCGGCAAGGCGGCCTGCAGGCAGGAGAGCTGTGGCCGGACTTTCTCGTCGACGCCGCCGCCGATGTCGGTCAGGTCAAGCGTTTCGAACGGGCCGAGGCCCTTGCCGCCGCTGGCGGCCAGCACCAGGTGATCGAAAGGGCCGAGTTCGTTGAAGAACCGGCGAACCTCGTCCGGCTTCGCGGCATCGAAGGCAGCTTTTTCGACGGCGCCGCCAAGGCTTTGCCATGCATTGTCGAGCCTTTCCCTGCTGCGCCCGGTGATGGTCACCTTCATGCCCGGGCCAAGCAGCTTTTTCGCGGTGGCGAGGCCGATGCCGGAGGAGCCGCCGACGACCACGGTGTGCTGCGTTTTCTCGATCATGAATCCTCTTTCTTCGATGTTGCGGAAGCCGGTGCGAGCCCGGCAAGACCGAGGCTCGATTCCCGCAATTGGCGTCGTGCCTTCGCGTCATAGGCTTGCGCATCGGCGCGGGATTGCCTTTGGCCGTCGAAATAGAGGCCGCTTCGCCCTTCGAGCGCGGGCGACGTCGCGAGGTTGATGATGGCCTTGGCGCCGGTTTCGACCGAGCTCCAGGGTGTGATGCCGGCCTGCCGCACCATCGTAGTGTTCATGTAGCTTGCCGGATGCAGGCTGTTGACCGTGACGCCGGTGCTCTTCAGCTGCTCCGCCAGATCGATGGTGAACATGATCTGCGCCAGCTTGCTCTGGCAGTAGGCACGGGCGCCGTCATAGGAGCGGGTCTGCATGACGTCGTCGAAGTCGATCGCCTGCTGGCCGGCCGAGGCGACGTTGACGATGCGCGCCGGCGCGCTGGACTTGAGCAGCGGCAGCAGCTCCGTGGTGAGCAGGAAGCCGGCGAGATAGTTGACGGCAAAGCGCAGCTCGTAGCCGTCGGCGCTGACCTGCCGTTTCGCGTTTGGGCCGGCGGTGCCAACGCCGGCATTGTTGATGAGGATTTCGAGCCGCTTGGTCCTTGCGCGCACGGCCTCGGCGAGGCGGCGGACTTCCGCCAGGGAGGAGAGGTCGGCGACGAGAAGCTCGGCCTTGCCGCCGGCGGATTCGATTTCGGCCACGGTCGCCTTGCCCCTTTTTGCGTCGCGGCCATGCACCAGGATGCGCGCGCCGCCGGCGCCGAGCCGTTGCGCGACGACGCGGCCGACGCCGTCGGTCGACCCGGTGATGAGGATCGTCTTGTCTTTCAGTTCCATGTTCGGAGCCTCCATCTCATAGCTCTGAGCGGAAAGATGGGGCGCAAGCCGTTTGCCAAACAGTTCAAACTTTATCCTGGTATCGGTACTGCTATAATAGGTCCGATGGATTCACCGACGCATTCTGCCGAAGACAGCCGCCGCCGCGAGCTTGGCGCCTTTCTGCGCTCGCGGCGCGAAAGGCTGACGCCTTCGGCCACGGGCATCTCGACGGGCTTGCGCAGGCGTACACCCGGGCTGCGGCGCGAAGAGGTGGCGATGATCGCCGGCGTCGGCACGACCTGGTACACATGGCTGGAGCAGGGGCGCGACGTGCGACCGTCGGTGGAGGTGCTGACGGCGCTCAGTCAGGCGTTGCGCCTGGACGCCGCCGAGAAACGGCATCTGTTCATCCTTGCCGGCCGGCCGCAGCCGGAGCATCGCGTCGACGCGCCTGAAAAAGTCGACGGCCCCTTGCTGCACATGCTGCAAAGCCTGGTCCTGCAGCCGGCCTATGTCGTTGGGCGTCGCTGGGACGTGCTGGCCTGGAACTCTGCCGCGGCAGCCGTGTTCGGCGACTATGGCCTGCTGGAGGGCGATGCCCGCAACGTCGTCCACATGGTTTTCACCAACCCGCAGCATCGGCGCCTGCTTATCGACTGGGAGGAACTGGCGCGCGCCGTGCTGGCGTCATTCCGGGCGGAAAGCGCCAAATATGTCGGCGACCCGGATTTCGAGCGGCTGATCGCGCTGATGACGCGTTCGAGCCCGGAGTTTCGCGCCTGGTGGCCGCTGCGCGATGTGGCCCGCAAACTGTCGGGTGTGAAGCATGTCAGGCATCCGACGGCCGGCGCCATGGCGTTCGAGCACATGAGCCTGTCGATCGACGACGGCTCGGACATGAAGCTGATCGTCTACACGCCGCTCGCCGAGCAGAACTCGATCGCCAAGCTCGAAAAGCTGCTGGAGACGCTTCCGGCCGAGCGGCGCAGCGCCTGAACCCTTTCTTTGTTTTGACCATGATCTTGTCCGAAAACCGGCTTCCACTTTTCGGGATCATGGTCGTCAGCCCTTCGGCTTCAGCCCGTCGATGAACAATTGCTCGAGAAATCTTGCGGCATCCTCGAAGCGGCCGTCGCCGCCGCGGTCGGGGCCGAGCACGGCGCGGACCTGGACGTCGAAATCGGCGTAATGCTGCGTCGTTGCCCAGATCGAGAAGATCAGGTGCCACGGATCGGTGCGGGCGATCTTGCCGGCACGCATCCAGGCCTTGATGACGTTGGCCTTCTCGTCGACCAGCGTCTTCAATTCGCCTTCCAGCATCGGCATGATGCGCGGCGCGCCCTGCAGGATCTCGTTGGCGAACAGCCGGCTCTCGCGCGGGAAATCGCGCGCCATTTCGAGCTTGTGCCTGATGTAGCTGCGCAGTTCGGTCAAGGGGTCGCCGATGTCGTCGAGCTCGCGCAGCGGCGCCAGCCAGGTGTCGAGAAGCCGCTGCATCAGCGTCTCGTGGATGTCCTCCTTGCGACGGAAATAATAGAGCAGGTTCGGCTTCGACATGCCGGCCGCTTCGGCGATCTGGTCGATGGTCGAGCCGCGAAAACCGTTGGTGGAGAAGACTTCGAGCGCCGCCTCCAGGATGAGCTCGCGCTTTTCCAGCTGGATGCGGGTGCGGCGAGGAGCGGAGCCTTCGACCGCCCCCGTCACCCCGAAAAGCTTTCACTGTGACGGGCGCCTGGACCAATTCTCTGGACCAGTTTTTCTCCGCCCTGTGGAGCGCACTTCGAAAGCCGCATTTCCGCTAGTAATCCCTTGACCGCTGATAAGGCGGTGCTAACGTTTGTCCAACCGGTCAAAAATTTGCGTAGCACGAAAACGCAGCAAAGACCAAGCGTTGGCCGCACCGAAACAGGTTACAAGGGGAAGTCTTGGTCATGTCCAACCGGCTGAAAGTCACGCCGAACGATCTCAGCGCATTCTGGATGCCGTTCACGGCAAACCGGCAGTTCAAGCAGGCGCCGCGCATGATGGTGTTGGCCAAGGACATGCACTACACGACCAGCGACGGGCGCAAGGTTCTCGACGGCACTGCCGGCCTGTGGTGCGTCAATGCCGGCCACTGCCGCCCGAAGATCACCGAGGCGATCCAGAGCCAAGCGGCCGAACTCGACTACGCACCCGCGTTCCAGATGGGCCATCCGATCGTGTTCGAACTGGCCAACCGCCTGGTCGATATCGCGCCGAAGGGCATGGACCATGTGTTCTTCACCAATTCCGGATCGGAATCGGTCGAGACGGCGCTGAAGATGGCGATCGCTTATCACCGCGCAAAAGGCGAGGGCTCGCGCACCCGTCTGATCGGCCGCGAGCGCGGCTATCACGGCGTCAATTTCGGTGGCATCTCGGTCGGCGGCATCGTCACCAACCGCAAGATGTTCGGCACGCTGCTCGGCGGCGTCGACCACATGCCGCATACGCATTTGCCGGAAAAGAACTCCTTCACCAAGGGCGTGCCCGAGCATGGCGCGGAATTGGCCAACGAGCTGGAGCGCATCGTCGCGCTGCATGACGCCTCGACTATTGCGGCCGTCATCGTCGAACCGGTAGCCGGTTCCACCGGCGTCATCCTGCCGCCGAAGGGCTATCTGCAGAAGCTGCGCGAGATCTGCACCAAGCACGGCATCTTGCTGATCTTCGACGAGGTCATTACCGGCTTCGGCCGCCTCGGCACGCCGTTTGCCGCCGACTATTTCGGCGTCACGCCCGATATCATGACCACCGCCAAGGGCGTCTCCAACGGTGTCATCCCAATGGGCGCGGTGTTCGTGAAGAAGGAAATCCACGACGCCTTCATGACCGGCCCCGAGCATATGATCGAGTTCTTTCACGGCTACACTTACTCTGGCAATCCGATCGCCTGTGCAGCCGCACTCGGCACGCTCGACACCTACAAGGAAGAGGGGCTCTTGACCCGCGGCGAGGAACTGGCGCCGTACTGGGAGGACGCACTGCATTCGCTGAAGGGCGAGCCGAACGTCATCGACATCCGCAATATCGGCCTGATCGGTGCGATCGAACTGGCGCCGATCGCCGGCCAGCCGACGAAACGCGCCTTCTCGGCTTTTGTGAAGGCGTTCGAGCGCGGTGCGCTGATCCGCACCACCGGCGACATCATCGCGCTGTCGCCGCCGCTGATCATCACCAAGGGTCAGATCAACGAGTTGATCGACCATGTGCGCGAAGTGCTGAGGGCGGTGGATTGAACCAGGTGCAGCTTTCCCTCCCCCTTGAGGGGAGGGTGGCCGCGAAGCGGCCGGGTGGGGTCGGTGCGGCAGTGCGCCAACCTGACTTTCGGCCGCATAGGTGTCTCTGATGCCCCGTACCCGCGTGAGTTTCGAAATGCGCCAAAAGGCGCGCGCGCTTCGAGTTCATGCGACCAAGGGCGAATCGCTGCTGTGGTATGAACTGCGCGAGCTGAAATCGTCCGGCATCAAGTTCCGCCGCCAGTGTCCTATTGGGCCCTATATCGTTGACTTTGCCTGCCTTGCCGCAAAGCTGGTCGTGGAAGTGGATGGTGATCTGCACGAACACGAGAGAGGCAAACGGCACGACGCCGTCCGTGATGCCTATCTGCGATCGCTCGGGTTCGAGATCTTTCGCGTCGATGAGCCCGATGTCATAAACAGCGCTTGGCATGTCGCACAAGTGGTCAAGGATAAGGTCGCGCGCATGTTCGGCGACCCCACCCGGCCGCTTCGCGGCCACCCTCCCCTCGAGGGGGAGGGGGACGCTGGCGTGCCGCAACCGATGAGGTTTTAGAATATGGCCGCTCCTGGCGAGAATCTGCGAATCAATTCAGACCGTTTGTGGGATTCGATAATGGAGATGGCGAAGATCGGCCCCGGCATTGCCGGCGGCAACAATCGCCAGACTGTTACCGATGAGGACGGCGAAGGTCGGCATCTGTTCAAGCGCTGGTGCGATGAGGCGGGGCTCGAAATGGGCGTCGACGAGATGGGTACGATGTTTGCCCGCCGCGAAGGCACCGACCCCAATCTGCCGCCGGTTTACGTTGGCAGCCATCTCGATACCCAGCCGACCGGCGGCAAATATGACGGTGTGCTCGGCGTGCTCGGCGGGCTGGAGATCGTGCGCTCGCTCAACGATCTCGGCATCAAGACAAAGCATCCGATCGTCGTCACCAACTGGACCAATGAGGAGGGCGCGCGCTTTGCGCCGGCAATGATGGCGTCCGGCGTGTTCGCCGGCGTCCTCGACCAGGCCGACGTCTACTCGCATGTCGACAAGGACGGCAAGAAATTCGGCGAGGAACTCGAACGCATCGGCTGGAAGGGCACCGAAAAGGTCGGCGAGCGCAAGATCCACGCTTTCTTCGAACTGCATATCGAGCAAGGCCCGATCCTCGAGGACGAGGGCATCGACATCGGCGTCGTTACCCATGGCCAGGGACTGAAATGGCTGCAGGTGACGCTGACCGGCAAGGAGGCGCATACCGGCTCGACGCCGATGCCGAAGCGGCGCAATGCCGGGCTCGGCATGGCGCGGGTGATCGAGCTGGTGCACGAGATTGCCATGGACTATCAGCCGGACGCGGTGGGCGCGGTCGGCCATATGGAGGTCTATCCGAACTCGCGCAACATCATCGCCGGCCGTACGGTCTTCACCATCGACATCCGCTCGCCGGAAAAAGAAGTGCTGGATGCCATGGACGGGCGCGTCCGCGAAGGCATCGACACGATCTGCGACGCGCTCGACATCAAATATGCCATCGATCAGGTCGGCCATTTCGACCCTGTCACCTTCGACCCGGGCTGCGTCAAGGCGATTCGCGACGCCGCCGAACGGCTCGGCTACTCGCATCGCAACATCGTCTCCGGCGCCGGCCATGACGCCTGCTGGATCAACCGCGTCGCACCGACGGCTATGGTGATGTGCCCCTGCGTCGACGGGCTCAGCCATAACGAGGCCGAGGAGATCTCCAAGGAATGGGCGGCGGCTGGCGCCGATGTGCTGTTTCATGCGGTGGTCGAGACGGCGGTGATTGTCGAATGAAGCAATAGGCTGCTGCCTCGTAACGCCGCTCGCAAGAAGCGCGACAAGAACAAGGGAACAAGAAAATGTCCAAAGTCATCAAGAACGGAACCGTCGTCACCGCCGACCGCACGTGGAAGGCCGACGTGCTGTTCAAGCAAGGCAAGATCGTCGCCATCGGTCCGGACCTGCATGGCGACCACGAATTCGACGCCAGCGGCTGTTATGTGATGCCGGGCGGTATCGACCCGCACACCCATCTCGAAATGCCGTTCATGGGCACCTATTCGGCCGACGATTTCGAGAGCGGCACGCGGGCCGCGCTTGCTGGCGGCACGACGATGGTCGTCGATTTCTGTCTGCCGGCGCCGCAGCAATCGCTGCTCGAGGCCCTGCAGATGTGGGATAACAAGACTTCGAAAGCGTCCTGCGATTATTCTTTCCACATGGCGATCACCTGGTGGGGCAAGCAGGTGTTCGACGAGATGGCTGATGTCGTCGACAAGGGCATCACCTCGTTCAAGCACTTCATGGCCTACAAGGGCGCGCTGATGGTCGATGACGACGAGATGTATTCGTCGTTCCAGCGCTGCGCCGATCTCGGCGCGCTGCCGCTGGTTCATGCCGAGAATGGCGACGTGGTTGCCGCCCTGTCGCAGAAGCTGCTGGCGGCGGGCAATAACGGCCCCGAAGGGCACGCCTATTCGCGTCCGCCGGAAGTAGAAGGCGAGGCGACCAATCGCGCCATCATGATCGCCGACATGGCCGGCGTGCCGCTCTATGTCGTGCACGTCTCCTGCGAGCAGGCCCACGAGGCCATCCGCCGCGCGCGGCAGAAAGGCATGCGGGTGTTCGGCGAGCCGCTGATCCAGCATCTGACGCTGGACGAGAGCGAGTATTTCAGCAAGGACTGGGACCATGCGGCGCGCCGCGTCATGAGCCCGCCCTTCCGCAACAAATGGCACCAGGATTCGCTGTGGGCCGGCCTGCAGGCCGGGTCGCTGCAAGTGGTGGCGACCGACCATTGTGCCTTCACCACCAAACAGAAGCGCAACGGCGTCGGCGACTTCACCAAGATTCCGAATGGCACCGGCGGGCTCGAGGATCGTTTGCCGGTGCTGTGGACGACCGGCGTCAACACTGGCCGGCTGACGATGAACGAGTTCGTCGCGGTGACCTCGACCAACATCGCCAAGATACTCAACATGTACCCGAAGAAGGGCGCCATCGTCGAAGGCGCGGACGCCGACATCCTCGTCTGGGACCCGAAGCGCAAGAAGAAGATCACGGCCAAGAAGCAGCAGTCGGTGATCGACTACAATGTCTTCGAAGGTTTTGAGGTAACCGGCCTGCCGCGCTTCGTCTTCTCGCGCGGCGAACTGTCGATCGAGGAAAACGAGGTCAAGGCGAAGCCCGGCCATGGCGAGTTCGTCGGCCGCGAGCCGAACGCGGCGGTCAACCGGGCGCTGTCGACGTGGAAGGAAATTTCCGCGCCGCGCAAGGTGGAACGGACGGGCATCCCGGCGACGGGCGTTTGAGCTTGGCGAGCCACGGAGCGATTATCTCAATGGCCGCGGTGATCCTTGCCGCCGGGCCGGCGGCGGCTGACGTCCTTGCCGGCTCCTTTGGCAATGAGGTCGGTTGCGCTGGTGTACGGCTCGGTTATCAGGACAGCGACGATTATGTCGTGCTGACCGCCGACGGCGTCGAAACCTATGGCAGTGGCTGCCAGTTCGCACAGCGATTGACGACGACGCCTGCGACCCAGTTGTTGAGCTCCACCTGTTTCGCCGAGGGCGAGGAGGGGACGACCACAGACGTCGTCAAGATTATCAACAGAGGAGAGGACGGGTTCTTCGTGACCATCCCCGGCCTTGATGAGATAGGGCCGTTGAAATCATGTTCGTGACCAAAAGCGGGTTTCGCATGTTGTTTGCCGCGGCTGCTGTGCTCGCGGCCGGCCACGCCTCCGCGGCGGCGGCCGTCGACCTGTCCAAGCCTTATGGCAACAAGTCGGGCTGCATCAACAAGAACGGCCAGCAGGTCTATGCCGAGGACATGCTGCTGCTCAACGACACCGAATTCATCACGGCGACCAGCGCCTGCACGTTCACCGAAAAGCAGCCGCAAGCCGACGGCTCGGTGGTGCTGAAAACATTGTGCGAGGCTGAGGGCGAGGAAGGCCAGTCGCCAATCACATTCACCGTCAAGCGCAGCCCCAAGAATGCCAAGAAACTGGTGATCGCCGATGAGGACGGCATGGTCATGGGCGAAGTCTCCCGGTGCCGATGACGGCCAACTTTCCGGTCTCGGCTCAGTCCTCAGGCGACCATCCCTTCCAGTTCCGGCAGCAGGACGACGCTTTCCTGTTCGCTGGGGTCGGTACGGGCGATAACGGCCGAGGCAGGACTGTCGCTCAGATTGGACGGCAGATGCGGCACACCGGCCGGAATGTAGAAAAGATCGCCGGCCTTGACCACGATATGCTGTTCAAGCCGGTCGCCGTACCAGGTATGGACTTCGCCGGAGAGCACATAGATCGCGGTTTCATGGCTTTCATGCATATGCGCCTTGGCGCGGGCGCCCGGCGGCATGGTCAGCAGATGCATGCAGATGCCGGAAGAGCCGACGCTTTCGGCGGCGATACCGGCGAAATAACTCAGGCCCTGCTTGCCTTCATAAGAGCTTTCAGGGCGGATAAGATGGCAAGTGGGTTTGGGCGACATCGGGGCAACTCTCGATCGAGCGGGAACTCTCAGCCGGACGGGAACTCTCAGTCGGACAGGACGGGGCGAGTGGAAAGCAACATCGAGGCAAAATCAACCGAATTCACGCTGGCACGGCAGCCGCGCGAGAAGGCAGGCCGCGGCCTATGACGGGAGCATCGCCAGCCGTCGTGTCGGCAAGCAAGCTTGGCCTCACCTTCCAGACCAATGACGGTCCGGTGCAGGCGCTGTCGAATGTCGATCTCACCATCGGCAAGGGCGAATTCGTGTCCTTCATCGGGCCGTCCGGTTGCGGCAAGACGACCTTGCTGCGGGTCATCGCCGATCTGGAGAAGCCGACCTCGGGGACCATCTCGGTCAACGACATGACGCCCGAGCAGGCGCGCCAGAGCCGCGCCTATGGCTATGTCTTCCAGGCGGCCGCGCTTTATCCGTGGCGCACGATCGAGCGCAATGTGGCGCTGCCGCTGGAGATCATGGGCCTGTCCAGGGCGGAGCAGGCGGCGCGCATCAAGCGCACTCTCGACCTCGTCAATCTCGGCGGCTTCGAGAAGAAATACCCCTGGCAGCTTTCGGGCGGCATGCAGCAGCGCGCCTCGATCGCACGGGCGCTGGCCTTCGATGCCGACCTTTTGTTGATGGACGAGCCGTTCGGCGCGCTCGACGAGATCGTGCGCGACCATCTCAACGAACAGCTGCTGGAGCTTTGGGAACGGACCAACAAGACCATCTGCTTCGTCACCCATTCGATCCCCGAGGCGGTCTATCTGTCGACTCGCATCGTCGTCATGTCGCCGCGCCCGGGCCGCGTCAGCGACGTCATCGAATCCACGCTGCCTAAGAAGCGGCCGCTCGACATCCGCGAGACGCCGGAGTTCCTGGCGATCGCGGCACGCGTGCGCGACGGGCTCAGGGCGGGGCACAGCTATGATGATTGAGGCGGCGGAAGATGAGCTCCCTCCTCTCCCCGACGGGGAGCGGGTGGCCGGAGCGAAGCGGAGGTCGGGTGAGGGGGCCTTGGCGGATCCGACCAAAAGAAAGGTCGGTGCAACCGCTCGCGCTCGAAAGCTGCGGTTTGACGAGACCGAGGCTGAATACAGGCTTTGGGGGGAACTAAGAGGGCGCCATCTCAACGGCTACAAATTTGTGAGGCAAGTGCCGCTTGGGCCGTTCTTTGCAGATTTCGTCTGTCGTGAGAGCGCGCTGATCGTGGAAATCGACGGCAGCCAGCACGCGGAATCTCCAACCGATGCCGCGAGAACTGCTTGGCTGAATGGTCACGGTTATTCCGTTCTTCGGTTCTGGAACCATGAAGTCTTGGCCGAACGCCGAGCGGTCCTTGATACGATCTTGGCTTGCCTCGACGGAAAGATTTCTACCCCCTCACCCGGCCTCCGCTTCGCTCCGGCCACCCTCTCCCCATTGGGGAGAGGAGGGCACCCATCCCGCGAGGACCACTAGATGGACTCGTTTCGCGACAAGATCGTTCCGGTGACCTCGATCCTCTTGGGCGTGGTCGTCGTCTGGTACGTCATGGCCGTTGTCCTCAACGCACCGTTCCAGCGCGATCTCGACCGCCGCGCCAATCAGACACCGGGCGTCGTCGAGTTCATCGGCAAGACGCTGGCGCAGCCGAAGCCGACGCTGCCGGCGCCGCATCAGGTGGCAGTGAATTTTTTCGAAAACACCTTTCTGCGCAGCATCACCTCGAACCGCAGCCTTGTCTACAATGCCTGGGTGACGCTGTCGTCGACGCTGCTCGGCTTTGCCTTCGGCACGGCGCTCGGCATCGTCATCGCCGTCGGCATCGTGCATGTGGCGACGCTCGACCGCAGCCTGATGCCGTGGATCATCGCGTCGCAGACCATTCCGATCCTGGCGGTGGCACCGATGATCATCGTTGTGCTGGCCGCTGTCGGCATCACCGGGCTGATCCCGAAGGCGCTGATCTCGACCTATCTGTCGTTCTTCCCGGTGGCGGTCGGCATGGTGAAGGGGCTTCGCTCGCCCGAGCTTACCCATCTCGACCTGATGCACACCTATAATGCCAGTCCTTCGCAGACCTTCTGGAAATTGCGGGTGCCGGCTTCGGTGCCGTTCCTGTTCACCTCAATGAAAGTCGCGGTGGCCGCCAGCCTCGTCGGCGCCATGGTGGGCGTGCTGCCGACCGGCGCCGTCGCCGGCATCGGCGCCAAGCTGCTCGCCGGCGCCTATTACAGCCAGACCATAGACATCTGGTCGGCGTTGGTTGCCGGCTCGGTGGTGGCCGCCTTGCTGGTGATGCTGGTCGGCATAGCCGGGCGCCTGGTCGACCGCGCCATGGGCGGGAGGCCGGCATGAGCTCGCTCCTGAGCCTTTCCTCAATCACACCTCGATCCTGGCAAGGGTATGCCGCGCTCATCCTTCTTGTCGGCGCGCTGCTTCTTTGGCCGCTCGTCAGTGCCGCGCCCGGTTACGCCATGGCGACCACGGCTTTGATGTTCATTTTGCTGCTCGTGGCAATTGAGGCCGACAACTTTCCACCGATGATCGGGGTGGTGTTGCTCTTCCTTGGCGCGCATGGCGCGGCGTGGATCCTGCTCGCCGGCATAACCGGCAATGAGGGCAGCGCTGGCGCCCCCTTCTATCTGCTGCTCGCCGCGGCATGGTTTTTGGCCTGGCGCTGCGTAACGGTCCTGTCGTCGTTTCGCCCGACGTCGCGCTGGGCGTCAACCGCCCTGCGCCTGATCATCCCGGCGATCTTCGGCGCCTGGATCCTGATCATCTGGGAGGCGGTGACCCGTGGTGCCGGTATCCCCTTCATCCTTTTGCCGCCGCCAAGCGCCATCGGCGCACGCATTGCCACTTCGCTGCCAATCCTGGCCGCCGACGTGCGTCAGACGATCTTCAAGGCGGTGATCTTCGGTTACGTCGTTGGAAGCGGGGCAGGTTTCATTGCCGCCATCATGGCCGACCGCGTACCGTTCCTGCGGCGCGGACTGCTGCCGATCGGCAATATGGTGTCGGCGCTGCCGATCATCGGCGTCGCGCCGATCATGGTCATGTGGTTCGGCTTCGACTGGCAGTCCAAGGCGGCGGTGGTCATCATCATGACCTTCTTCCCGATGCTGGTGAACACCGTCGCCGGGCTTGCAGCCTCCGGCTATATGGAGCGCGACCTGATGCGCACCTATGCCTCGGGCTACTGGCAGACACTATTCAAGTTGCGATTGCCGGCGGCGGCACCGTTCATCTTCAACGCGCTGAAGATCAATTCGACGCTGGCGCTGATCGGCGCCATCGTCGCCGAGTTCTTCGGCACACCGGTGGTCGGCATGGGATTCCGCATTTCGACGGAAGTTGGACGGATGAACATCGACATGGTGTGGGCCGAAATCGCAGTTGCAGCACTTGCGGGTTCGGTCTTTTATGGCGTGGTCGCTCTTTTCGAGAGAGCAATCACGTTTTGGCATCCCTCTGTCCGTGGTGGATAGGGGCGGTGGGTTTAGGGCGCTAACTTCAGAGGGTAAAAACATGAAAAGACTTGTTGTTTCGATGCTGGCCGGCGCGATGTCGCTGGCCGCGTTCCAGGCGATGGCCGCGGACAAGGTGACGCTGCAGCTGAAATGGGTCACCCAGGCACAGTTCGCCGGCTACTATGTCGCCAAGGCCAAGGGCTTTTATGAAGCCGAGGGCCTCGATGTCGATATCAAGCCCGGCGGCCCCGACATTGCGCCGGAGCAGGTGATCGCCGGCGGTGGCGCCGACGTCATCGTCGACTGGATGGGCGGTGCGCTGGCTGCGCGCGAAAAGGGCGTGCCACTGGTCAACATCGCCCAGCCGTTCAAGAAGGCCGGCATGGAGCTGGTCTGTCCGAAGGACGGCCCGGTCAAGACCGAAGCCGACTTCAAAGGCCACACGCTCGGCGTCTGGTTCTTCGGCAACGAGTACCCGTTCTATGCCTGGATGAACAAGCTTGGCCTCAAGACCGAAGGCGGCCCGGACGGCGTTACCGTGCTCAAGCAGAGCTTTGATGTGCAGCCGCTGATCCAGAAGCAGGCGGATTGCATCTCGGTCATGACCTACAACGAATACTGGCAGCTCATTGACGCTGGCTATAAGCCGGAAGAGCTGACCGTTTTCAACTATTCCGCCATGGGCAACGATCTGCTCGAAGACGGGCTCTATGCTTTGGAAGACAAGCTCAAGGATCCGGCCTTCGAGGACAAGATGGTGCGTTTCGTGCGCGCTTCGATGAAGGGCTGGAAATACGCCATCGACAATTCCGACGAGGCAGCTGGCATTGTCATGGACAATGGCGGCCAGGACGAGAACCACCAAAAGCGCATGATGGGGGAAGTCGCCAAGCTGATCGACAATGCCGATGGCAAGCTCGATCCGGCGACCTACGAGCGCACCGCCAAGGCGCTGCTCGACCAGAAGATCATCAGCAAGGAGCCGACCGGCGCCTACACGACCGCGATCACAGACAAGGCGATCAAATAGGGCTGTCAAGCAAGCTCTGTTGGAAGACAAAAAGGGGGCGGGCGACCGCCCCTTTTTAGTGGGATGTAAAATGAACGTTACCGGCGGAAACATCCGCTCGCAAAATCGTTGTGCCGATGCATCCGCTTCAAGGGTGCCACAACGGAGGTTTCCATGCGCATCCAGTCCTTCACGCCGATGCTTTCGGCGCTGGCCATTTCTGCAGCCATCTTCTCGGTGTCACCAGCTCTGGCCGAAACCGTAAAGATGACGGCGACGCTCAATGGCGCTGAGCAGAACCCGCCCGTCACCACGAAGGGCAAGGGCACCGCCACGCTCAGGTTCAACACCGCCACCAAGAAACTCAGCTGGACCGTGAGGTATTCCGGCCTCAGCGGGCCGGCGACCGCCGCACACATTCACGGCCCGGCGGCAAAGGGTGAAAACGCCGACCCTGTGGTGCCGTTCAAAAAACTGAAGAGCCCGATCAAGGGCTCGGCGACATTGACCGACAAGCAGGCCACCGATCTGGAGGCCGGCAAATACTACGTCAACATCCACACTGCGGCCCACGCGGACGGCGAGATCCGCGGGCAGATCGAAAAGGCGCCAGCGTCGATGTAGCGCAACGTCGCCCGAGAGCGACCATAGCGCTGCATCAACCTGTCGAAGTTTGCGAAGGGATTCGACCTATCCCGTTGGCGCTCAGGCCCTGTCGCGTATCTGCGTCATGGTCCGGGTCGGCGTGATCGCTTCGGGATCAAGCCTGATCTCGACGATCGCCGGCTTGCCGCTGGCGCGCGCACGCTGGAAAGCCGGCGCGAAGTCGGCGGTCTTCTCGACTGTTTCGCCATGACCGCCATAGGCACGCGCGAGCGCCGCGAAGTCGGGGTTTTTCAGATCCGTGGCGACGACACGGCCCGGATATTCGCGTTCCTGATGCATGCGGATGGTGCCGTAGATGCCGTTGTTGACGACAACGACAATGATCGGCAGTCCGTATTGCACGGCGGTGGCGAATTCCTGCCCATTCATCAGGAAACAGCCGTCGCCGGCAAAGGCGATCACGTCGCGCTCGGGGAACAATTCCTTGGCTGCGACCGCCGCCGGCGTGCCGTAGCCCATCGAGCCGGATGTGGGTGCTGCCTGTGTGCCAAAACGCCGGAAGCGGTGATAGCGATGCACCCAGGTGGCGTAGTTGCCGGCGCCGTTGGTGAGAATGGCATCGTCGGGCAGCATCGTTTCGAGATAATTCATGATCGGCCCCATCTGGACGGCGCCAGGGCCGCTCTCCGGAGGCGTCGACCAGTCGAGATAGGCCGCATGCAGCTTCGCTGTCTCAGCCGCCCACACCGGCGCTGCGCCCGGCTTGTGTTTGGCAAAGGCTTCGACGAAGGCCGCGGGCGAGGCATTGATCGCCAGCGCCGGCCGGTAGACGCGGCCGAGCTCGCCGGCGTCGGCATGGATATGGACCAGCATCTGGTCCGGGTAGGGGCTCTTCAGCAGCGTGTAGTCGGACGACGGCATCTCGCCCATGCGGCCGCCGATGAGCAGCACAAGGTCGGCCTGCTTGATGGCGGTTGCCAGCTTGGGGTTGATGCCGATGCCGACATCGCCGGCATAGTTCGGGTGAAGATGGTCGAACAGCATCTGGCGGCGGAAGGAGCAGCCGATCGGCAGCGACCAGGCCTCGGCGATCGTCCGTATTTGCGCGACGGCTTGCGCGTCCCAGCGCGTACCGCCGAGAATGACGAAGGGCCGCTTTGCCTTGTTAAGCAGCTCTTCCAGCGCGTCGATTTCGGCCTTGCCCGGCCGCGTTTCGACCGGTGTGTAGTGCAAGGCTTCCGGTGCCTCGGCAAGGCTGGTCAGCATGTCCTCGGGCAGCGAAATGACGACCGGGCCGGGCCGGCCCGAGGTCGCCACTGAAAAGGCCCGCGTGACGAATTCGGGGATGCGCGAGGCCTCGTCGATCTCGACCACCCATTTGGCGATATCACCGAAGAACCTGACATAGTCGACCTCCTGGAAGGCCTCGCGCCCCTTGGCGTGGCTGGCGACCTGGCCGATGAACAGGATCAGCGGCACCGAATCCTGCATGGCGATGTGGATGCCGGCCGAGGCATTGGTGGCGCCGGGGCCGCGGGTGACGAAGCAGATGCCGGGCCTGCCGGTCAGGCGGCCATGGCAGTCGGCCATCATTGCGGCACCGCCCTCCTGGCGACAGACGATGGTGCGGATCGGTGAATCGTGCAGCGCGTCGAGCACCGCGAGATAGGATTCGCCGGGCACGCAATAGATACGGTCCGTTCCGTTGGCTTCGAGCGCATCGACGATGAGTTGTCCGCCGGTCTTCATTTTCCAGACCTCTCCAGTTCGGCAAGGATTTCTTTGGTGTGTTCGCCGAGACGCGGCGAGGGCCGTTCATAGACCAGCGGCGTGCCGGACATGACCATCGGCGCACGCACCGAGGGCAAGAGATTGCCATGGCCGTCGTCGAGGTCGAGCCGCATGCCGCGCGCGATGGTCTGCGGGTCCGCAAACATCTGGCCGATATTGTTGATCGGGCTGGCCGGCACGCCGGCGGCCTCGAGCTTGGCCAGCAGCGGGTCGCGATCGAAGACTTTCAGCGCCTCGATCATCTGCTCGCGCAGCTTCGCCCGGTTGGCAACGCGGGCGGGATTGGTGGCGAAGTCAGGGTTAGACGCCAGCTCGTCGAGGCCGACGGCAGCGCAGAACTTTGCGAACTGGCCGTCATTGCCGACCGCCAGGATGATGTGGCCATTTTTCACCGGCACCACCTCGTAGGGCGCGATGTTCATATGCGCATTGCCCATCTGCACCGGCGATTGTCCGGAGACGAGATAGTTGAGGTTCTGGTTGCCGAGCGTCGAGATCTGGGTGTCGTAGAGCGCCATGTCGATATGCTGGCCTTCGCCTGTCTTCTCGGCATGACGAAGCGCCGCCTGGATGGCGATGACCGAATAAAGCCCGGTGAAAACATCTGAAATAGCGACGCCGGCCTTTTGCGGTTCGCGGCCGGCTTCGCCGGTGATCGACATCATGCCGCCCATGCCCTGGATGATGAAATCATAACCGGCGCGCGGCGCATACGGTCCCGACTGGCCAAAACCGGTGATCGAGCAATAGATCAGCCGCGGGTTGATTTTTCTCAGGCTGTCATAATCGAGGCCGTACTTCTTCAGTCCGCCGACTTTGAAGTTTTCGATCAGCACGTCCGATGTCGCGGCCAACCGGCGCACCGTCTCGGCGCCCTCGGGCGTCGAGAAGTCGATGGCGATGGAGCGCTTGCCGCGGTTGCAGGAATGGTAATAGGCGGCCGAAAGGTTCTCGCCGTCATGGCCGATGACGAAGGGCGGCCCCCATTTGCGCGTGTCGTCGCCGCCGTCCGGGCTTTCGACCTTGATCACATCGGCGCCGAGGTCGGCAAGCAGCTGCCCGGCCCATGGCCCGGCAAGGATGCGTGCGAGTTCGATGACGCGGATGCCTTTGAGCGGAGGCTCAGTCATGGATCACCGTGATTGGTCGAAAGCGCAGCCTTAGATCTTTTTTGTGCATGTCGTTATCCCAAAACCGCTGCGCACTTTTGGGCGACATCCCACTATCAATCCCGCGTGCCGCTGTCACGGCCCTTGCGATGGGCCAAGCGTTACGGCGCCCTCAGCACGCGGTCGGCCCAGAGCGCAAAATCCTCCATGATGATGTCTCGATTTACCTCGTTCAGGCTTTCGTGGCGGGTTTCGGCGTAAACCCTTGAAACGAGATTCGAAAAGCCCATCATGTGCATCCGGCCGGCAAGATGGCTGACCGCCTTGCCGCCGTCCGAGGCCGGATCCTTCTCGCCTCCGACCAGATTGACGAACAGGTCGCGCCGCACGCCGGAAAAACCGCTGTCGCTGCCGCAATCGAGCGCCATCTTGACGACGTCATGCCACATCGACACCGATGCGTCCCAGCCGCAGAGCGGGTCGGCGATGTATTTCTCCACTTCGACGGCATCGCGCGACAGCCAGTCGAACGGCGTCCGGTGATTGGGCACGGCTTTGCCCCAGGCCCGGAACGTCAGCCGGGGCAGCAGGCGCGACGGCACGTCGGAACCAAGCCGGAATTTTTCCCAGGCAAGCATGCCGAGCGCGATTTGGCCGAGCAGGCCGGCCGAGAAATTGCCGTTCCAGATCGCCGCGCCCTGGATGCGCGCAGAGTGGCGCAAGACGAAATTCAGTGCGACCGACGCGCCCAGGGAGTGGCCGAAGACGATGACCGGCAGGCCCGGCCGTTCCTTGGCGATGAGGTCGTGGACGGCAGCGACATCGGCGATGACCTTGGCACCGCCATCCGTGTCGGCGAATCTGCCAAGCGGGGCATCAGGCGCCCTGGTCGCGCCGTGGCCACGGTGGTCGTGGGCGTAGACCTGGTAGCCGCGCGCGCCGAGGAAATCGGCGAAGCGGGCATAGCGCGCGGCATGTTCGGCCAGCCCGTGGTTAATCTGGACAATTGCGCGTGGTTGGCCGGTGGCGTGTTTCACATAAAGGTTGAGCTCGGCGCCGGTCGGCGATCGAAGCACAAGCTGTTGGTCGAATGACATCGCCGCTTCGTCTCCAATGCCCGCGACACGATACCGGACGCGAGTTTTGTTTGCGCCGGCGCCGGTTTTGCGTCAATCCGGCGTGGCCGATTTGCGCGGTGGGGTTTATCGCACGTTCGCAATTCTGACATGGTGACAACGGCAGTCTGTTGCCGCAGTTTTTTGATCCGAGGGACTCTTATGCGGACAGGTTTTGTTTTCGGATTGGCGCTTGCGGCCGTGCTGCTGGTCGGCGCGGCGCAGGCCGATGTGAAGATGACCGGCTCATTCGTCGCCGATGCCGCCTGTCCGGCGACGCAGGCGATCAAGAGCGGCAAGAACCTGGGCAATGTCTCGACCGCGGCTGGCCAGAGCTATGATCTCCTGGCCGGCAACAAGGATGCGCCCACCCACTATCTCATTCGTGTGCCGGGCGCCGATCCGGAGCGCCGCTGGGTCAAGATCAGCTGCGGCCACGTTTCGGGCGGCAATGCGTCGACGATGCCGGCTGCATCGGCGCCTGCCGATCCGAACAAGGCATCGGCGTCCGGAAAACCGGAATATGTCTTCGCGCTGAGCTGGCAGCCGGCTTTCTGTGAGACCAAGTCCAGCAAGACCGAATGCCGGGCGCAGACCGCGGCCGGTTTCGATGCGACCCATTTCACCTTGCATGGGCTGTGGCCGCAACCGAACGGAAATTTCTATTGCCAGGTCGCGGCAAGCGACAAGGCGAACGACGATCCGGCGCACTGGCGGGACCTGCCGCCGGTCACGCTTGACCCGAAAACGCGATCGGAACTCGACCAGGTGATGCCGGGCACCGCATCCGCCCTCGAAAGGCATGAGTGGATCAAGCACGGCACCTGCTACGGCAAGAGCCAGCAGGAGTATTTCTCCGACGCTTTGAACCTGATGCGCGCGGTGAACGCGTCGCCGGTACGCGATCTCTTCACCAAGAACATCGGCAAGCAGCTGACGTCCGATCGGATCCGCAGCGCCTTCGACAGCGCCTTCGGCACAGGCGCGGGCGACCGGGTCCGCGTATCCTGCGTGGTCGATCCTTCGAACGGCAGGCGGCTGATCGGCGAGCTGACGCTTGGCCTTACCGGCCCGATTGCTTCGAACGCCTCGCTCGGTGCGCTGCTGCTTGCCTCGGCGCCGACAGCCAAGGCCGGCTGCCCGAAGGGCACGGTCGATCCCGTCGGTTTCCAGTAAATAGGCCGAACGCGACTGTCGCTTTGCACCGGGGGTGGTATGATCCCAGGGGCATCATTCGGCGGGGGTAGCGATGAGTGGCATGACGAGCGGCGCGTTGGCGCGGCTGGCGTTCTGGGCCAAGGGCATGACGGCGATCCGTGACGGCCATATGGAGTGGCCGGGTTTTTCCTACACCGAAGCGGAGTGGGCGCGCATGAGCACGCTCGCCAAACCGATCGGCGCCGGCACCTACCAATTGTTCACACTGGTCAACGCGGCGATCTTCATCGCCATCGCTGCGCTCGGTATCTTCGGTATCTTCCTGCCGCTGGCGACGCTGCTGTTCCCGGTACCGGCCGAAACCAGTGCGCTCAAGTTTTCGCTGCTGTTGGCGGCATGCGCCTTCCTGATCATCGGGATCGGCCTGCCGATTTCGCTGCGCCTTTCGACCGCGCTGGTCGCGCCGAAGTCGCTGCATACCAACCTTGTCGCCGTGGCCGGCGATCAGGCGCTCGCGGCAAAGGTGTCGTGGCAGATCAACCGGATCATGCTGGTGCTCTGCGGCTTGCTGGTGCCGGGCATTCTTCTGTTCATCGCCTATGATATCGATGCCAGCCCGATCATCGCGGCAATGAAATAGCTGGCGATCGCACTGATGGCGGTTTCGGTCGCGATCGGCGCATGGCAGCGGCGCAAACAATCCTGATTGCGCCAATTGCAGCGTTATGCGCCGACGCTGCGCTCCGGCCTGGTCCATGTGTTGCGGCCGTCAGCCTCGTTGCCGCCCGGCTCGCCGACAACGCGGTCGCGTCCGGTCGATTTGGCCTTGTAGAGACGCTGGTCGGCGAGCGCGAAAAGATCGGCAAGGCAGCGGGTCGTCTCGCCGACGGTCGAGATGCCGGCGCTGATGGTGATGTCGAACCGGCTGGTGCTCGTTGATGTCTTGACCGCGTGCCTGATGCTCTCGCCCAGCAGCCTGGCCGCCGGATGCGGGCGCGAACAGAGGATTGCGAATTCCTCGCCGCCGATCCTGAAAACCTGGTCCTCGGGACTGACAATCTCGCCAAGCAGGGCTGCGATGGATTTCAGCACCTTGTCGCCCTCGGCATGGCCGAAGCGGTCGTTGATCGACTTGAAATGGTCGACATCGATGATCAGCAGGCTGAGCGGCTTGGCCGTCCGCAGGCTGGCGGCGACGGCGGCTTCGCCGTCGCTGTCGAAGCGGCCCCTGTTCAGCAGGCCGGTGAGGCCGTCGCGCCCTGCCTGCTCGACCAGCGCTTCATAGCGCTCGCGATAGGTCAGCGTGTCGAAAATGTCTGAAAGCCCACGCGGCGCCGGGATCTGCCGTGCCTCGAACCATCTGAGATAGGCGACAAGCATGATGCTAAAAGCAAGGGCCGCCCCCATCTTGGCAAACCAGCCGCCAAGGAAAACCGCGACCGGCGCCCCGGCGATGAAATGCAGCGCCGTGAAGAACCCCGCCTGGTCGAATGTGAGTACACAGGCTACCGAGACCAGGATGCGGGTGAAAAGCGCATTGCGCAGGTATTTGCCGAGTTTTTCATAGAGCAGGATGATGAGGATGGCATCGATGAACAGCAGCGAAGTGCCCCATGCCATCAGCCAACCCATCTTATCGATGAAGGCGATGTCGGGAAGCTTGCCGTCGGGCAGCGGTGCGATGTCGTGCAAGCGCAGGATCAGCACGAGCCCGATCATCAAGGCATTGCCGAGCAGCAGGCCGTAGATGGGCTGCCGCACGGTTGCCGCGTCCTCCTTGATGTAGAGCAGGAGAAGCATCACCAGTTTGCCGGAAAACAGCACAGCCGAGCCGGGCGATACCATGCCGAACGGCAGCGCGACATAGACCACGCTGGCCAGATAGGTTTCCAGAAAATGCATGGCGCCAAGCGCGCAGACAAAGACGCCGAGGCCGATACGGTTCCTGAAACCGAAAAGCGTGACCATTGTGCCGAAATAGAAAACCGCTTCGGCAAGCAGCAGGAAACTGTTCAGCACGACCCGATCTCTCTTCCGAAATCGCGGTTGCTGGCGATTCCCCACCCAACACTGTTTTGACGCGGAATGGTTAACCGGAGCTTTCGTCTGGGCGTCGGCACGAAATGAACGGCTAAGCGTTTGCGGTGCGACCAAATTCGCTTAGGGCCAAAACTGTTTGCCGTTCGCGGCCGCATCGCTTACATAGCGCGCAACTTCCATTCAATCCGACATCAGTCGATTTTTCAGGGAAAGCGCGCGTGGCACGCCAGTTCATCTATCACATGGCCGGCCTCAACAAGGCCTACGGCACCAAGAAGGTGCTCGAGAACGTTCATCTGTCCTTCTACCCGGACGCCAAGATCGGCATCCTCGGCCCCAACGGCGCCGGCAAGTCGACGATCCTCAAGATCATGGCCGGGATCGACAAGGAGTGGAGCGGCGAAGCCTGGCTGGCCGAAGGCGCGACCGTCGGTTACCTGGCGCAGGAGCCGGCACTCGATCCGAACAAGAATGTGTTCGAGAACATCATGGAAGGCGTCGTCGCCAAGACCGCCATCATCGAGCGCTATAACGAATTGATGATGAACTATTCCGACGAGACGGCCGACGAGTCGGCCAAGCTCCAGGACGAGATGGACCGGCTCAATTTGTGGGATCTCGAGCAGCAGGTCGAGATGGCGATGGAGGCGCTCGGCTGTCCGCCCAAGGAAGCCGACGTCACCAAGCTGTCGGGCGGCGAACGCCGTCGCGTCGCGCTCTGCCAGCTGCTGCTGCGCCAGCCCGATTTGCTGCTGCTCGACGAGCCGACCAACCATCTCGACGCCGAGACGACGGCGTGGCTGGAAAAGCATCTGCGCGCCTATCCGGGCGCGGTGATGATCATCACCCACGACCGCTACTTCCTCGACAACGTCACCGGCTGGATCCTCGAGCTCGACCGCGGCCGTGGCATCCCGTACGAAGGCAACTACACCAAATATCTCGAAGCCAAGGCCAAGCGCCTCAAGCAGGAAGGCCGCGAGGACGATGCGCGCCAGCGGGCGATCGGCCGAGAGCGCGAGTGGATCCAGTCCAGCCCGAAAGCCCGGCAGACCAAGTCGAAAGCCCGCATCCAGGCGTTCCAGGATCTGCTGGATGCGGCCGACAAGCGGCGTCCGAGCGACACCCAGATCGTCATTCCGCATGGCGAGCGGCTCGGCAATGTGGTGATCGAGGTCGAGGGTCTGTCGAAAGGGTTCGGCGACACGCTGCTGATCGACGATCTCGAATTCAAGCTGCCGCCCGGCGGCATCGTCGGCGTCATCGGCCCGAACGGCGCCGGCAAGACGACGCTGTTCCGCATGATCACCGGGCAGGAAAAGCCCGATGCCGGCACGATCCGCGTCGGCGAGACGGTCAAGCTCGGTTATGTCGATCAGAGCCGTGACGCACTCGACCCAACCAAGACCGTCTGGGAAGAGATCTCGGGCGGCGCCGAAGTGGTCAAGCTCGGCAAGTTCGAGGCCAACACCCGCGCCTATTGCGCGTCGTTCAACTTTCGTGGCGGCGATCAGCAGCAGAAGGTCGGCAACCTGTCCGGCGGCCAGCGCAACCGCGTGCATCTGGCAAAAATGCTGAAGACCGGCGGCAATGTGCTGCTGCTCGACGAACCGACCAACGATCTCGATACGGAAACGCTTGCCGCACTCGAAGACGCGCTGGAAAACTTCGCCGGCTGCGCCGTCATCATCTCGCACGACCGCATGTTCCTCGACCGGCTGGCGACGCACATCCTCGCCTTCGAGGGCGACAGCCATGTCGAATGGTTCGAGGGCAATTTCGAGGATTACGAGCAGGACAAGATCCGCCGCCTCGGCCCGGACGCGGTCAACCCGCACAGGATGACGTATAAGCGGCTGACCAGGTAGGGCATGGCACTCTTCGATCGTCTTTCGGCAAAAGGCTTTCAGGTCGAGTTTCATTCGCACGCTGAAGCGATTCTCTCTGTCGACTTCCCAGACGCGGTATCGGAGCTGGAGGCTGTTCTTCTAGCTGCATCAATTCCGATCGAAGAAATAATCGCTGGCGGTGGTGGTGAAACAAAGAACACGCAGCGCTTACGGCGAGGGTTGGTTGCTGCGGATTGGTTGACGACAACTTTCACGATCGAAAAAGTAATTAATGGAATCGCGAGAGAAGCGATTTCCCACAAAATGGATCATGTACGGCATCTTCGGCAGCGGAATGATTCCGATGCGGTGGTCGCACTAGAAATCGAATGGAATAACAAAGACCCATTCTTTGATCGCGACCTTGAGAATTTCAAACGTCTTCATGCCGAGGGAGCTATTTCAGTCGGAATTATTGTCACGCGAGGAAAATCGCTTCACGACAATGTGCTCAGTCTTGTGCAGCGATTTTTCGACGAGCGGCAAATTCAATCGTTCGATGACTTGTTGCGCTGGGGATACGATCCCACAACACGTCAGCGCGCTGCGATCATGAAACGTATCGAGCGCTCGAAAGATCCGGTTACCTTCAGAGAAGCATTCTCGAGCAAATTTGCAGCAGACAAGTTCGGTGAAGCTACCACCCATTGGCGAAAATTAGACGATCGAATCTCTCGCGGTGTTGGCAACCCATGCCCTCTGGTTACAATTGGGCTGCCAGATTCAATCGTCAGCTTTGGTGAGGATCCTTCGGGTCTCCAGCCAATAATTGATGCAGTAGGAGGCGACGAATAATCGCTATTCGGCAGGCTCTACTGCCGAATTGTAGGCATATGTTTTCCAAGTAGGCTTATAGTCCTCATCTGCCTGATTGCCCCAATACGTCCATCGGGGTCTGGTGCCACGTGCAAAAAGCTCCAGATACGGACCTTTGGAGCAGCTTTCGATCAGTTCATATTGCTCATCGGGTTTGCGGGAATGTTCCCGCTTTCGCGATGACATGTAGTTGACCTGGCTGCGGCCGGGAGATTCCGTACGAGCATTTTTTCCGCGCACGCCGAACAGAAGCAGCTCGGTCACGTTGCGAAAATAGAAGCCGACGCCGCGGCCATCAGAGCCGCCGTCCTTTCGCACTTTGTGCCAGACGATGTTCGACTTGTATTCGAATCCCCAGGCTCGCATGACTCGCAGAGCATCCGGCAGCAGCGCATTCGGAACCCAGAGGTAGAGATGTGCCGGTTGCAAAGTCAGTTCTGATATCGGCAGCGCGCAGATGTCATCGGTCGTCAGCGTTTCATAGCGTGACAGACGGCGATGTTCGGGCGCAACTTTGCCGGTACGATTTGTGAAGCGCCAAGGAGGATCGGCGAGCACCGTGTGAAAGCGCTTGCCACCTGTTTTCTTCGCCAAGTCGATGGCTGCATTCATCGCTTCGGCGTTCACAATGGCCCCCTAAGAAAATAAGAACAAAGACAGAACTTTCTGCCCGTGTCAAGACTGCACGATTCGCACCGACATGTCTGGCACATTGTGTGTCTGTCGACAGATGCCTATTGAACCGACACAGAAGACAATCTTCGCGAGAACAGCATGTCTAGACCCGACTGGTCCGCCGCCCTCTACCTGAAGTTCGAGGACGAGCGCACCCGCCCCGCGCGCGATCTCGTTGCGCAGGTGCCGATGCGGGAGCCACGTCGGGTGGTCGACATTGGCTGCGGGCCGGGCAATTCGACCGAATTGCTGGTCGAGCGCTGGCCAAAGGCGCAGATCAGCGGCTTCGATACCTCGCCTGATATGATCGAGAAGGCCAAGGCGCGTCTGCCCGGCGTCACCTTTGCGCTGGCGGATGCGGCGGCGTGGCAGCCGACGGAACCCGTCGACGTGATCTTCGCCAATGCGGTGTTTCAGTGGCTGCCGGAGCATCCGGCGATTTTCCAGCGACTGATGGGATTTTTGGCGCCCGGCGGCGCGCTTGCCGTGCAGATGCCGGATAATATGGCCGAGCCGTCGCACCGGCTGATGCGGGAGACTGCGGCCGAGATGCCGTTCACCGAAAAGCTCAGCGACGCGGCCCGCGCGCCGCTGCCGCCTGTCGCGTTCTATTACGACCTGCTGTCGCCTTTCTCGGACCGGCTCGATATCTGGCACACGATCTACAACCATCCGATGGCGGATGCCGAGGCGATCGTCGAGTGGGTGAAGTCGACAGGGTTGAAGCCGTTCCTCGATCCGCTCGACGAAGACGAGCGGCAGCTTTTCCTGAAGCGCTATACGGCCAGAATAGAAGAAGCCTATCCAGCGATGTCGAACGGCAAGGTGTTGCTGCGCTTCCCCCGTCTCTTCATCGTGGCACGGCGCGCTGCTTAGGAACTTTTAGCCACGGCAAAGGGTAGTGCGCAGCGGCCGCTTGACCCGATTTCACCTCCATGCGCATTTCAGCGGCGCAAGGGCAACGGCCCGTCAGCGGCCATGGGGTGGATGATGACACTGAAAAAGATGGTTTTCGGCGGCAGCGTTTGCGCGGCCGCCGTGCTCGCCTTGTCGATGTCGGCGGAGGCGAAGCGGGCGCGCTGCTTTACCAGCGACGACGGCTATTTCTCCTGCAACTACCGGGCGCTGGACGGTGACGGCAGCTTTCGCATCTCTGCGCCAGGCTATCCGACTTATGTCCTGGAGGTCGACGGGCCCGGTTTTGCTTACGGCTACGTCAATCTCGGCCGGCGCAATGTCTCGCTGCCCGGGCAATTCGTGCGCGCAGCAACGATGACGGCGCCTGCTGGAACAATCCGCAGACCAATACCAAGCTCTGCGCCTGGTAAAGACCCGTTCCAGGGGCTTGATTTAAGCCGGCATAAACTGGCTAGGTGCAAAAGAGGTTGCGCCGAGCTTTTTGCGGCGTCGACATGAGGCCGCAACGTCTGCGCATGGGACGAACTGGAAATGCATCGCGTCATCATCAGCGGCATCGGCGTTGAAATCCCCGAAGCTTCGATCACCAATGAGGAGCTCGTCGCCAGCTTCAACACCTGGGTGGACACAGAGAATGTCCGCCGCGAGGCCTCGGGCGAGACGCTGCTGCAGAAATCGGACAGTGCCTTCATCGTCCATGCCTCGGGCGTCCAGACCCGCCATGTCATCGAACGGGAAGGCATCCTCGACCCGACCCGCATGGCGCCGCGCTTCCCGGCGCGGCCCGACGATGCGCTGTCGCTGGAGGCCGAGTTCGGTATCGCCTCGGCCAGGAAGGCGCTCGATCATGCCGGGCTGAAGCCTGAGGATATCGACCTGGTGATCTGCTCGGCTTCGCACCATCAGCGGCCCTATCCGGCGATCGCCATCGAAATGCAGCAGGCGTTGGGGACGAAGGGCGCCGGCTTCGACATGGGGCTTGGCTGCTCGTCGGCGGCGGCCGCATTGCACATCGCCGTCAATCTGGTGCGGGCAGGGGCGCACAAACGCGTGCTGGTGTCGACGCCGGAGATCATCACCGGCCATCTCAATTTTCGCGACCGGCAGACGCATTTCATCTTCGGCGACGCTTCCGTGTCGATGATCGTCGAAGGGCTCGCCCAGGGCGAGAAGCGGCCGGGGCGCTTCGAGGTGCTGGATACGCGCACCTGGACGCAGATGTCCAACAGCATCCGCACCAATCTCGGTTACTATACCCGCGCAACCCAGGACGATCCGTACATGATCGATCTGGAAGGCAATCTGATCAAGCAGATCGGTAACAAGGTGTTCAAGGAAGTTACCGTCGCCGGCCACAAATTCATCGTCGAATTCCTGGCCGAGCACGGGCTGACGCCGCAAGCGATCCGGCGCTTCTGGCTGCATCAGGCGAATGCGCGGATGAACGCCATGATCCTGAAACTGTCCTTCGGCCATGAGGTCGACCATGACCGCGCGCCGATGGTGCTGGAGCGCCTCGGCAACACCGCCGCCGCCGGCGCCATCATCGCCCTGTCGGAGAACCATGCCGACATGAAGGCCGGCGACTATGGCCTGCTCTGCGCCTTCGGCGCCGGCTATTCGATCGGCGGCGCGCTGTTGCGCATGCTTTAGATTTTTGTTTTATGCATGTCGTTGTCCCAAAACGCTGCACACTTTTGGGCGACATGCATTAGCTCGGCGCGAACGGCACCAGCATGGGAACGCGCCTGGCATAGTCGTCGTAAGCGCTACCCAGTTCGCCGCGGAGAAAGCGCTCCTCCAGCCTTGCTTTCATGACGATGCCGACGATGAGGAGGATGGCCCCGGCAACGCCCCAGACCGTGCCCTTCGCCGCCGTGGTGGCGAGGATCGCCAGAAGCAGCCCGGTGTAGATCGGGTGGCGGACCAGCCGGTAGGGACCGGTGTCGACGACGCGGTGCTCAGCCTTGGCGGTGACCGTGCCCGACCACAGGCGGCCGAGGTGCAGCCGCGCCCACCAGGCGAATGCCAGACCGGCAGCGATCAGCGCGAAGCATATCCACGCGTCGGCAAGGTTTGGCATCCAAAGTCTCAGCGGGCCGGCATAGCCGTGCGCCGGGATGAAGAGCAGGATCGTGCCGAGCACCAGCACCGCCCGGTAGGGAAGTTCCGCGTCGAAACCGGCGCGTTTTTCGGCCCGCTCGGCCCAGAAGGCGGCCGCGGCCCATGTGACGACCCAGAGCAGCCAAAGCTGCACGATCGCCGATGCGGGATGCATGATAACCTCCGCAGGCCTTCGTCTGACCCTGTTATCCAATCGATACAGCGCGGCAGCAATGCGGCACGGGCGCGGAATGGAGCTGGTCCAGCCTGGAAGGGGGTTGTCGGCGCCGAACCGTATCAGCCGCCTTGATTGGAGCATCAACGCTTTCGACTGGACGCTGTAAATCGACTTCGGCTAACTGCGCCCCGTCGCAAGGAATGAAACCAATGCTGGATATGTTTCCCGCAGCCGAGAATCCGGTCGAGATTGTCCCGGCGCGAAAACTCGCCGCCAAGGTGGCCGCGCTTTACGTCGCGCCGTTCGATCTTTTCGAGACACGAGTCGTGGATGCGTTGCAACTCGGCTTCGATAGCATCGATGGCGATTTCCACGCCGGCACGACGCGGCGCTCCGGTGGGCGCGAGCCCTGGTATCCGCGCGGCACCGAGATGCGCAACGAGCGGCAATTGTCGATCGTGGCGGCGGGCGAACTGGCCATCGTCGCCGAGCGGATGGGCATCGCCGAGATCAAGCCGGAATGGATCGGCGCCAATCTCGTGATCGAAGGCCTGCCGCACCTCTCCATGCTGCCGTCCGGGACGCTGCTGTTCTTCAAAGGTGGCGCGACCGTCAAGGTCGACGCGCAGAACGGACCTTGCCGCATCGCTGGGCGGTCGGTCGCCGAACATGCCGGGATGGCCGACCATGACGCCGGCGCGCTGCTGTTCCCAAAAGCGGCGAAGCGGCTGCGCGGGCTCGTCGCCTGGGTCGAGAAGCCCGGCACGATCACGGCCGGCGAGGAGATTTCGGTGCGCATGCCGGAGCAGTGGATCTATCGGGCCTAGTCCAGGCAAGGCGGCATTGCCAGCCGAAGCCGCGTTCCTTCGCGCCCCCTCTGTCCGGCAGGGCAGAGGGGCACTGTCCCGCGACCTTTCAAGACCTTGGTTCCTCGCCCACCGCGAAGCGGGGGAGAGGTGGCCGCCCACGGGTCTTGCCTTCGGCAAGCCCGAGGACAGGCACCGCGGCCGGCGAGGCTTTTCGTAGAGCGCGGTTCCCCCTCTCCGTCTCGGCTTCGCCGAGCCACTTTCGTGGGGCGAGGAACCCAAGCTGGAATGAGGCCGCGACGCCAACCTGAAGCGATTTTCCTGATGTATAGCAACTTTGTTCTTGCTTTGTGCCGGCAGCTATGCTACTAATCTTGCTATGGTGCTGATTCGCCCCGCTGCCCCGCCCATTGAGGCGGGTTTTTGTTTCAGGCTTTGAACGTTTCGATGTTGCCGACGTTGACGTTGGCGGGACAGCGCCGCGCCAGGCCAGCGAGGGTCAGGGGTAGCGCACCGGGGTCGACCATGCCGGTTCTTCGTGCTTTTGCCAATAAAGCGCCGTCAGTCGGCTGGTGATCGCACCGACCTTGCCGTTGGCGACCGGAGCGCCGTCGATCGTTGTCACCGGCATGATGCCGCCAGCGGTTGAGGTGATGAAGACTTCGTCGGCCGCCTTAAGCGCGGCGATGCAGACGTCGGTTGCTGCGGCGGCAAGCCCGGCCTCGGCGCAGAGATCGAAGACGGTGCGCCGCGTGATGCCCGGCAGCACGCCGACCGCTGGTGTCGACAGTTTTCCGTCCTTCACGCAAAAGACGTTGAAGCCCGGGCCTTCGGCGACATTGCCGTTGAGATCGAGGATCAGCGCGGTCTCGGCGCCGCGGTCATAGGCGTCGTAAAGACCGCGCACCAGGTCGAGCCAATGATAGTTCTTGATTGCCGGATCGACCGAGGTCGGCGGGATGCGCGCCTTATCGCTGATCGCGACATTGAGGCCGCGCTGCAATTGCTCGGCATTGGCGACCGAGCCGAAGGGAACGGCGAAGGCCATGAAGCGGTTGACCGCCTGGCGCGGGTCGCGGCTGAAGGTCGGAGAGGTGCCGCGCGTACAGAGCATCTCGACATAGGCAGCCCGATGGCCAGACAGCGCCACGCAGTTTTGAAGGATTTCGGCCACGCCTTCGTGGTCGAACGTAATCGTCATGCGCAGCTTTTCCAGCCCGCCGAAGAAGCGGTCGAGATGCAGGTCGAGACGGAAGAAGCGACCGTTCCAGACATGCACCGTATCGTAAGTGGCATCCGAGTGCAGGAACCCCCAATCAAGCACCGGGATCCTGGCCTGCGACATTGGCAGATACTGGTCGTCCAGAAAGGCGACGCCGTCCGGATAGGAGTGCGGGTCGACATGCTGTACCGAGAGCAAAGGCAGCGGTTTGGTCAGCGGATCCCCAGCGTTGTCCATCTCGCCTCCTTCATGCCCTCGCGCGGTGGCCGCTGCATCCGGGTAGAACAGCACGGCCGGCCGGACAAGACACAGGCCGGACTTGCCGGATAGGCCATTGCTAGCCTGTCACTCCTCGTCCTCATCATCGAGCAGACGGGTGGCGCGCCAGCGGGTCAGCACATTGTTGGTCTGTTCGATGACGAAGAAGCGCGCGGAATCGCGGTCATAGCCTTCGGCCAGCAGCTTTTCGTAGTCGGTGTGCATATGGCGGATATGGGCGATGGTCGCCAGCCACACGGCAATCGTCGGCGGCAGCGTCTTCATATGCACGGCGCCGGCATCGGCACGGATCTTTTCCATGTCGGCATAGGGCGCCAGCGGCAGAAGCGCTGTCAGCGCCTTGGCGATGGCGCGGCGGCGGCCGGTCGGCGCGCTCATCACTCGACCCGTCCTGGCTCGTCCCGCCCGGCCATGGTTGCCTCGGCAAAGGCATCGGTCGAGGCGAAATAAGGCTTGAGGTCAATGACCGGCGTGCCGTCGAGCACGTCGATGGCGTCGAGATCGATGCGGCCGGTGTCGATGTCGAGGGCGACGAGCTTTGCGACATGCAGTCCGATCGGGTTCGGCCGGGCAGGGGAGCGCAGCGAAAAAACGCCTTTCGGCTCCGTGGCATGGCGGGGTTTCTGCACAATCAGTTGCCGCGGTGCATGGTGCAGCCAGGACAGGATGATCACGTGGCTGGCGCGTTCCAAGCCAAGCAGGCCATCACGATAAAGCGGGTCGATCGTGAGAGCCGCCGGCCGTCCCGTCTCCCGCGCGGCTTTCATGTTCTTGGGGCAAGTTTCCCGCGTCGTCCACGGCGAGGCGATGCGGCCGATGAAGACGACATGGCCATCCGGCGGCATCGTTGCCGGGTCGGTCTTCAGAAGCTTTTCGCCGCTACGCGTTTCGAACATGGTTCTCGCCCCGATCATGCTTCCGGCTTTGCGCGATCCGCCACGCATGCGTCATTTTCTTGTCCGGAAGCGACATAGCGCTTGCAAGGCTATCAAAATCGACATAAACATATGTTTATATCTTTTCAAAGAGAATGCTCGCATGCATGTCGCTCTCGACACGATGGTAGATACATTGAAGGCGGCGGCCGAATCCAGCCGGCTGCGCATATTGGCGCTGCTGTCGCGCGGCGATCTTACCGTTTCCGATCTCACCGAAATCCTCGGCCAGTCGCAGCCGCGCGTCTCGCGGCATTTGAAATTGCTGCTGGAGGCCGGGCTGATCGGCCGCTATCAGGAGGGGTCGTGGGCCTTCTTCCGGCTTTCGGATTCCGACGCGTCGCGCGATTTCGTACTCAGGCTGGTCTCCGGCATCCGCGGCGCCGATCCGCAGGTCGAGCGTGATCTCGAACGGCTGGCCGCGGTCAAGCGCAAGCGGCAGGACCGGGCTGCCGAATATTTCTCGGTAAACGCCGCAAGCTGGGACCATATCCGGTCGCTGCATGTGCCGGACCGCGCCGGTGAAGCAGCACTCGTCAAGCTCGTCGGCAAGCGACCGTTCCAGTCGATGCTCGATCTCGGCACCGGCACCGGACGGCTGCTCGAGATCTTTTCGCCGCTCTATCGGCGCGGTGTCGGCATCGACATGTCGCGCGAAATGCTGACGGTGGCGCGCGCCAATCTCGACAAGGCCGGCGTTTCGAATGCGCAGGTGCGGCAGGGCGATATTTTCGCGCCGCCGGTCGAGCGCGACGCCTTCGATCTCGTCACCATCCACCAAGTGCTGCATTATCTCGACGATCCAGCTCGCGCCATTCGCGAGGCGGCGCGGCTGTTGCGCCCGGCCGGCCGGCTGGTGATCGTCGATTTCGCGCCGCACACGCTGGAGTTTTTACGCGACGAGCACGCGCATATGCGTCTCGGCTTTTCCGACCGGCAAATTGCCGACTGGTTTTCCGAAGCCGGCCTCGACCTCGAGGACAGCCAGGAATTCGAGCCGCGCGGCGGCAACGAGGCCAAGCTCACCGTAAAACTCTGGCTCGGCCGCGATCGACGCATGCTGATCGCCGAGCCTTCCAACGACAGACAACCGGCCACTGCGTATCCGATAGGGGAAACCGCCTGATGAACCAGTTCCGCTTCTCCCGCCGCTCCGACATTGGCGACAAGGTCAGGGTTTCATTCGAGTTCTTTCCGCCGAAGAACGACGAGATGGAGGCAAGGCTGTGGGACACAGTCACCCGGCTGGAGCCGCTCAAGCCGAAATTCGTTTCGGTCACTTATGGTGCCGGTGGTTCGACCCGCGAGCGCACGGCCCGCACCGTCAAGCGCATCCTCAACGAAACGACACTGACGCCGGCGGCGCATATGACTTGTGTCGACGCGGCGCGTCACGAGGTCGACGCGGTGATCCGGGAATTCGCCGATATGGGCGTCAAGCGTTTCGTCGCGCTGCGCGGCGATCCGGCCGAGGGCGTCGGCGCGGCCTACCGGCCGCATCCGGACGGCTATGCCAATGGCGCCGAGCTGGTTGATGCGCTGAAGGGCGCCGGCGATTTCGACATATCGGTCTCGGCCTACCCGGAAAAGCATCCGGAAAGCCCGGATTTCGCAACCGACTTCGACATGCTGAAGCGCAAGGCCGACAATGGCGCGACGCGGGCGATCACCCAGTTCTTCTTCGACAACGATCTCTATGAGCGCTATGTCGAACGGGCACGGCGGGCCGGTATCTATATACCGATCGTGCCGGGCATATTGCCGGTGCACAACTTCACCCAGGTCGCCAACTTCTCGGCGCGTTGCGGCGCTTTGGTGCCGGCATGGTTGGCCGAGCGCTTCGATGGGCTGCAGAACGACCCGCAAACGCATGCGCTGGTGGCGTCGGCCGTGGCCGCCGAGCAGGTGCTCGACCTTGTCGAGCGTGGCGTTGGCGATTTCCACTTCTATACGATGAACCGGGCCGATCTGGTCTTTGCCATCTGCCACATGATCGGCATCAGATCGCACGAAGTCGAGGCAGCGGGATCTGCCGCGGCCTAGGGGCAGGCGAGTCCTGTGAAATGCAAAAGGTTGGGGAAATGCAAAAGGCCGGGCAAAATGCCCGGCCTTTTCAATGGTTTGTAATATTCGGTGCTGGTCTTCCGCCGCTCAGCGGCCTTATGGAAGGACGCCCATAATGAGGGCGCCGATGAATGCAAACGCAGCACAAATCATCAAAGCGTTGATTGGCCTCGTCAGTCCCATGTCATAGCCTCCTCTTAAGAGCTATGGCGAGAGTCTAGGGTCATTTGTGCCACAGGCAAGCAGAAACTTTGCTGCAATGCGACGAAATTGTGGAATTTTCGACCTGCTGTTTGCCGTTAGGTATTGAAACTCTTGGTCAAAAGCCGGCCTTGGACCTGTGAATAATTTGTGGCGAAGCCGTGGCATGGCAGCGCTACCCAGCCCCGAATTGGAATCGCTTTTCGGGGCGACGCAATCAGGCGCGGCGTTCTAGCGTCGGCCGAACAGGCGCCCATCAATGGTGACGAGGCCGAACGCGATCAGCGCCATGCCGCCGAGTTCGAACAGTTCGAGCCGCTCGCCCAGGAACAGGAAGCCGAGCAGGATGGCACTGGCCGGCACGATGAGCGTGACCAGCGAGGCGTTGGTGGCGCCGGCCGAGGCGACGAGGTTGAAATACAGGATATAGGCGAAGGCGGTCGACAGCAGCGCCAGCGCCAGCACCGCCGCCCATACCGGCGGCGAAGCCGAAAACAGATTGGCAGCGTCATAGGTGAACAGAACGACCGGGATCATGATGATGGTCGAGCAGGTCAATTGTCCGGCGGCGATGACCGGCGACGGCACACCCTTGAAGCGGCGGGCAATCATCAGGGCAACCGCATAGGAGAGCGAGGCGCCGATCAGCGCGAATTTCGCCCAGACCGGACCGCCGAGCCCGGCAATCAGCCCGGGACCGATCATCACCGCAGTGCCGGCTATGCCGAGCGCGATGCCGGCAAGCTTGTTCCACGACAGTTTCTCGTCACTGGTCAGCGCATTGGCGAGGATCAGCGTCCAGAACGGCGTGGTCGAATTAAGCACCGAGGCGACACCGGCGCCAAGCTCGGTCTGGCCGGCAAAGATCAGCGAGAAAGGGATGACATTGTTGGCGAGCGCCAGCAGGAAGAACAGTCCGACATGTGGGAAGGCGAGGCGAAAGGACGGGCCGCGAACCGCAAGATAGAGCTGCAACGCGATCGCCGCGATGGTGACGCGAAACAGCACCAGCACCAGCGGAGGAAGTTCCGATACCGCAATGCGGGCAAAGAAGAACGAACCGCCCCAGATGGCGCCGAGCAGCAGAAGCTGCGCCCAGTCTTTGAGCACCATCGGCCCGCGTGCCGTGGCGGTGGTGGCAGCTATCGCCATTGGTCGTCCTCCCAGACGAGATGCCTTGCTCTTCAGGCATCTGTTCACGCATACCCGGTCCGGCGGCAAGGGCCACCCGAAACCTGAGCGATGGCCTAGCTCTCTCATAACCGGCGTACAGAACCGGCGTAGCGCCGCGAAGCCAGGGCTGCGAGACATAGAATTGTTTTCATTAGCCGCTAGCTTGGATTAATTGTGCGCAGCCTCAGTCAAGGGATTCGTCCATGCAGCGATTCGAAAATGCCCGCGAGGCAGCGCTGGCACTTCGCCCGGACGATCCGGTCTACTGCTTCCGGCCACAGGTGCTGAAGGCGGACGCCAAACAGTTCATGGGCATGTTTCCCGGCAAGACCGCTTATGCGGTCAAGACAAATGGCGAGCACATCGTGCTCAACGCCCTGGTCGAGGCCGGGGTCACTGCCTTCGATGTGGCATCGCCCGGCGAATTCGCCGCCGTGCGTGCCGTCTCGCCGGACGCCGAGATGCTCTACATGCACCCAGTGAAGGCGCAGTCGGACATCAGGCTGGCGCTGGAAAAATACGCCATCCGCGTCATTTCGCTCGACCATGAGGACGAGATCACCAAGCTGACCAGGGTGGTGCGGGCGCTCGACATCGATCCGGGCGCCATCACCGTGTTCGTGCGCATCCAGACGAAGGGATCGGCGGCATACGAGCTGTCGAAGAAGTTCGGCGCCGGACCGGCCAATGCGGTCGAACTGGCCGAGCGGCTGAACCGGACGGGCTACAAGGTCGGGCTGTGCTTCCATGTCGGCAGCCAGATCGAGGATCCCGACACCTATGAGCGGGCGCTGGCCTCCGCCGACTGGGTGCGCAACCGCGTCGGCTTCGACATTGCCGGGCTGGATGTCGGCGGCGGCTTTCCGGCCGAATACGGCCATGATCCGAACAGCCGCAAGCCGGAAATGCCGTCGCTCGGTCAGATCATGTCGCGGCTATCGGGCGACCTTAGGGAATACCAGTTCGACCAGATGCCGCTGGTGGCCGAGCCCGGCCGGGTGATCGTGGCGCGCTGCCTGTCGCTGATCGTGCGCGTGCTGCTGCGCAAGGGCAAAAGGCTCTACATCAATGACGGCATCTGGGCGTCGCTGTCGGATTCATGGACCGGCAAGATCACGCTGCCGGCACGCTTCATCCCCGATCCGGCGATCCGCTCGCGCAATGGTGTGGAGAAGACCATCGTGCCGTTCAAGGTCTGCGGCGCGACTTGCGATTCCGTCGACATATTGTCGCGGCCGTTCTGGCTGCCGGAAACCGTCGATACCGGCGACTGGATCGAGATCGGCCATATCGGCGCCTATTCGCTGTCGCTCAGGACACGGTTCAACGGGTTCTATCCCGACACCTTCGTCGAGGTGGCGACGCCGTTCGACGAAGGCGATGCGCCGCAGGGGTTTGCCAGCCTCGAGACGATGGCCGATTAGTTAATGGTGAATAGTGAATAGTGAATAGTGAATAGTGAATAGTGAATAGAAGTAGTTCTTGCGTTCCGTCCGGCTTCGGTGAATTGTCACCATTCACCATTCACCATTCACCATTCACCATTCACCATTCACGATTCAGTCAGGCTACTCCACCGCCAGCCTGGATATTCTCGCCGGTCAGCCAGCGCGCCTCGTCGGAGGCGAGGAAAACCGCGACATCGGCTACGTCGCGCGGTGCTCCGATCCTGCCGAAGGGCGACATGCCGGCGGCGATCGCGCGGTCCCGCTCGGGCAGTAGGTCGGTGTCGGTGAAGCCTGGTGAAAGCGCATTGACGGTAACGGCGCGCGGGCCAAGTTCGCGCGAGAGGACGCGAACGAACTGCTCGACGGCTCCCTTGCTGCCGAGATAAAGCGCCGTCTGCGTGAAAAACATTCTGGTTCCGCCGGTGGAGACAGCGATGATGCGGCCACCGTCACGAACGCGGCGCGCCGCTTCCTGAAGCGTGAAGAAGGTGCCCTTGGCATTGGCGCCGAAGACATGATCGAAGTCCGCCTCGGTGGCCTCGACGAGCGGCTTTATGACGGCGACGCCGACATTGGCGACGACGATGTCGATCGCCCCCACCTGCCTTTCGCTTTCATCGAACAGCCTGCGAATGTCGGGGATGCTGGAGACATCCGCCTGGACGGCGACGGCTTTTCCGCCATTCCCTTCAATGGAGGCAACCACTTCCCAGGCGGCTTTCTCGTTGCCGACATAGTTGACGACCACGGCCGCACCCTTGGCCGCGAGCCCCTCCGCGATGGCGCGTCCGATGCCGCGCGAACTGCCGGTCACAAGTGCGGTTTTGCCCTCAAGTGGACGATGCATGGCTGTTCCTTCCGTCTGGCTGCGGCCGCCTCGATCGAGCGGCGTTCCAGGGAAAGCTAAGGACATGCTATTGCTCAGAGAATAGCCTATTATCTAACTGACTTGTTAAGTCTGGGATACATAATGCGAGGAACCGAGTTTTCCGAACTCAGGGCATTTGCAACAATCGTCGAAGAGGGCAGCTTTGTCCGCGCCGCGGCCAAGCTCAGGATTTCGCCTCCGGCGCTCAGCCAGACGATACGCGGGCTGGAAGAGCGTCTCGGTGTCCGCTTGCTCAACCGCACCACGCGCAGCATGTCGCCGACTGCTGAGGGCGAGAAGCTATTTGCCCGCATCGCACCGGCGTTCAGCGAACTGGAAGGGGCTGTTGCGGACGCTCATGCATCCCGCGGTCGGCCGGCAGGCTCGCTGCGCATCAATGTTCCGCGCATCGCCGCCACGCGTTTCATCGCGCCGATCCTCGGCGATTTCCGCCGCGCCTATCCCGACATCGCCCTCACGATCATCGTTGAAGACATGCTCACCGACATCGTCGAGGGCCGCTTCGATGCCGGAATCAGATTGGGCGAGCGGCTGCACAAGGACATGGTAGCGGTGAAGCTCAGCGAGGAGCTCGAGATGGCCGCAGTGGCCGCGCCGAGCTATCTGGAGCATCACCCGATACCCCGTCACCCCGCGGACCTGCATCAGCACCAGTGCATCAATTTCCAGTGGCCGAGCGGCGGCAATCTCTACCGCTGGGAGTTCGCCCGGGGCCAACGTGCCTTGGAAGTGGCTGTCAGCGGCGGCCTGACGGTCAATGATACGGAACTGATGATCGGGGCGGTTCTGGATGGGGTCGGCGTGGCGTACATGCTGGAATACCAGGTCCGGCCGTGGATCGAAGCGGGAAAGCTAATTCGCTTTCTCGAAGCCTGGTCGCCGAGATTTCCGGGTTTTTATCTATACCACGCGAGTTCCCGGCAGGTTCCGGCCCCGCTGCGAGCCTTTATCGATTTCCTGCTTGCCAGGCGGTGATGTGATGCGGATCTACCACCCGATCATCTTTACGAAACCGTCGAATTTCTCGATTCCAAGCGGGGCAGGGTAACGCCTGACGAATTCAGCCGGTTTGAAAGGGTTTGATAAATAGTTGAATTCCCAAGTGTCGCGGGAAGCTTGATAGTCAATTCGCAGGTTGTCCCGATTGAATTCGATCGGATTGTTGACGCTGACAACTAGCGTATGCATCGACGTAAATGCGTAGAATCTGTTCGCCGCATAAGCAGACCGGATGTGGCGAATGAGATCGACCATCGGTTGTTGGTCGAAGGCGTCTTTGGTGAGTGAGACGTAGAAAGCCTCTATGCCACCCAACGGTCGCGGCGAGGTAAGGCTGGGCGTGTAGGTATTCTTTAGGTCGTAGAGGCTCATACCTGACTTCCACATGCTTGCTGCCAACAAGCTGCAGAAGTCATACTTGCAATTTTACAGCTTCGCCAGCAGCTCCGGAGTCGGCCAGCCGTCGACCGGCAGTCCCAGACGCATCTGCTCCTTGCGGATGGCTTCGCGGGTGTTGGTGCCCAGGATGCCGTCGACGGTACCGACATCATAGCCTTTCGCTTCGAGCTTGGTCTGTAGCGCCTTCATCTGGTCGCCGTCGAGGCCGGGTTCGGGGTTGCGCGGATCGAATCGCGGCGCCCCCCCCAGCCGGGCGGCAAGATTTGCCGCGGTCAGGGCATAGGTGAAGGACTGGTTCCATTCGAGATACACGTCGAAATTGTCGTAGGTCAGGAAGGCTGGCCCCTTGCGACCCATGGGCAGCGCCAGGCCGGCCTTCAGGCCGTTGTCGAGAAGCGGCGTGCCGTCTGGCCTAGTAACGCCCCACTGGGTCCATTGCGTCAACGGCAGCTTGTTGGTGCGCCCCGTCTGCTCCCACGGCAAGTCGTCGGGCACACGGACTTCCTCGATCCAGGGCTGATCGCGCTTCCAGCCGCGCGACTGGATCTTGCTGGCCGTGCTCATGATCACATCAGGCGCGCTGCCGCGCAGGTCGACCAGACCGTCGCCGTCGCCGTCGACGCCGTGACCGAGATAGTCGGAAGGCAACATCTGCGTCTGGCCAATCTCGCCGGCCCAGGCACCGGTCACATCGGCCGGCACGACGCCGCGATCGATCAAGGTCAGCAGCGGGAGGATCTGCGGCCGGAACAGCTGGGGGCGGCGGCAGTCATGCGAGAGCGTCACCAGCGCGTTCAGTGTATGAAAATCGCCTTGCACGGCGCCAAAATCGGTTTCCAGAGCCCAGAAGGCGGCAATGACCGGCGCCTGCACGCCGAATTCGCGATCGGCGCGGGCAAAGATCTCGGCATATTTTTGCAGATTGGCCGCACCTTGCTTCAGCCGATGGGACGAGATCATGCGGTTCGAGAATTCGATGAAGGTCTGGGTGAAGACACCCTGGGCGCGGTCGCGTGCCAACGCCTTTTCATCGAGGGTGGCGCTTTCCAGCGCATCGAGGCCGGCAGTGCCGACGCCGGCCGCCCGGGCCTCCGCCGCCACGCCCTGCTTCCATGCCTCGAAATCGCCGCCACATTGCTGTGCCGTGGCGGGCGAGGCGGTCAGGAGCAGCGCCGCGAGAGTTCCAAAGCGCAATCGCATCGCCATCCTTCCGAGAAGATTACCGGCGGTTGCAGGCATTCGTCATTGGCCATGTCGAAAAGCAGGCGGCAGGCCCGGTGTCAACGGGTGTTCTGCCGCAACCACTTCTTCCAGGCGGCTTCGGTGCCGTTGAAGATGTTGATGTCGGCGTTTCCGGCCATGCCCGGCACGACACCCGTTCCGGTATACTGCCAGAAGGTGAAGGGATGGCTGCCGTATCTCTGGCGCGGGTGCCCGGCGACGGAGCGCAGCCAGTAGGGGTAGCCGCGGAAACCCGACAAACCATTATCTTCGAAGAAGTCGACCGACGTGTAGATGATCGGCTTCTTGCCATAGTGTTTTTCAACGATTTCGAGGAATGTGCTCATCTCGCTGCGCACCGTGGCGGCATCGGGCCGCAGCTTGCAGGTCGGCGATTTCGGGTTCCATTCCATGTCGAGGACCGGCGGCATCGCCGAGCCGTCTTTGGGGACGTTCTGGATGAACCAGCGCGCCTGGGTCGCGGCGGGCGTACAAAAATAGAAGAAATGATAGGCGGCGCGGGGAATCCCCGAGGCTTTCGTGCGGCTCCAATGCTCGTTGAAAGCTTCATCGAACCGGTCTCCGCCTTCGGTTGCCTTGATGAAGGCGAAAGAGATGCCGCTGGCCCTGGCCGCCGGCCAGTCGATCGAGGTCTGGTATTTGGAGACGTCCGTGCCGTGGACGGCATAGTTCCACGGTGTGCCGCTGTCCCATTCATGCGGGTCGGAGTCGGCGAAACGGGGGGCGCGTACCGCAACCGTAGGGGCGCTGGACGACGACAGCGATGGTGTCAGATCCTCGACCGTCGAGCAGGCGCCAAGCAGCGTCAGCGTGATGAGGACCGCGAAACGGCGCATCGCTACTTCCTGAGCCGGTTTCAGCCGGCCGCTGATGGGTCTTTCTGCGGGTGGCCCCTCGACCGGGTGCGGCGCGTTTGAAACCGACTTACGCCACGCACCTGGATCTTCGTTTCATGCATTCCCAAAACCGCTGTGCAGTTTGGGACGCATGCATTCAAGCCCCGCCGGACGGTCACCCCACAGGATCGCCCGGTTCTCTCTCGTGATCGCCGATCATGGTTGATATTCGGTTGACGACGCTCGACAAGAGCCGCGATTTTGCCGAAACAATGGCGGCAAATCGATGACATAGATCGAGCGCTCAGGGGGAGTTCGAAAATGCAGATCCTTCTGAAGTTCGTCAAATGGCTGCTGGGCCTGGCTGTGCTGGCCGCCGCGACACTCGCGGGCTGGCTGTATTTCGCGCCGCCGGAACTGATCCGCGTCGGTTCCGGCTATTCGGCCAAGATCGTCTGTTCGAACGTCTTCATCGCAGGACGAGACGCCAACGACGTGCTCGCCGTCGATGTGCAGGCGCCGGGTCATCCGCTGCTGAAGCTGATGAGAGTGTCGGTGGACAAGGAGAAGGGAACGGTTTCGGCGGGCCTGTTCGGCGTGCTCGGCAAGAGTGTCGCGGTCGTCCGCGACGGGCTCGGCTGCGCCTCGGTTCCCGACGGCGATATTGCCGCCGCCAAGGGCATCGTGGGAGCTGCACCGACGCCGGCGCCGCTGCCCGATGCGATCTGGCCGGAGGGCGACAAGGTCGATGCCTCGCAGGATCCCGAGGTCACGGCAATCCGCGACGATCCGGCGTTGACCGGCGCCGGCATGCGTGCGGTGGTGGTGGTCAAGAACGGCCGCATCGTCGCAGAGCGCTATGGCGACGGCTTTTCCGAAAAGTCGCCGCTATTGGGCTGGTCGATGACCAAGACGGTGAATGCGGCGATCGTCGGCACGCTGGTGAAGGACGGCAAATTGGCGATGACCAACCAGGGCCTGTTCGGACCCTGGCAAGCAGATGGCCGCGCCGTGATCAGCCTCGCCGACATGATGGCGATGTCGAGCGGGCTGGAATTCAACGAGGACTATGGCGACGTCGCCGATGTAACGCGGATGCTCTATCTCGAACCGGACATGGCGGGCTTTGCCGGATCCAAGCCGCTGACCGGCGAGGTCGGCAAGGTGTTTTCCTATTCGAGCGGCACGGCGGTGATGCTGTCCAGACTGTGGCAGGACGCGATCGGAGACAAGGCATTGGCCTGGCCGCGGACCGCGCTGTTCGATCCGCTCGGCATGCGCAGCGCAGTCATGGAGGCCGACGAGCACGGCACCTTCGTCGGCTCGTCCTATCTCTACGCCACGGCACGCGACTGGGCGCGCTTCGGCCAGTTTCTGCTGCAGGGCGGCGTCTGGAACGGCAAGGATATTCTGCCTGCCGGCTTTGTCGACTGGATGCGCGAAGCAGCACCTGCCTCGAAAGTCTACGGCAAGGGGCAACTATGGATCGAGGGGCCAGGCGATGAGGAAAGCCCCGGCGCCGGCGTTGCCGCGGGCCTGCCCAAGGACACATACTGGATGGAGGGGCATGACGGGCAAACGGTCGCCATCGTCCCCTCGGAGCAACTGGTCGTGGTGCGGCTCGGCCTGACGCCGGCCAGGCTCGGCTACCGGCCGCAGGCGATGGTAGCGGCGCTGGTCAAGGTGCTGCACTGAGGGGCGCTGCACCGAGGGTGCCGCATCTCAAACAGGTCCCACGCTATTTGCGGGGGCCGACCACAGCGAGCCACGCATAGCCGCGATAAAGCGTTTGGAAACGGAGGCTTGCACGGGTTCTTGCAGATTCCGAATCCAGAACCGCACGCAGCGATTCACGCGGCTCGACATGGAATTTCCTCAACCAGCCGCGCAGCAGCGCGCGGAACCAGCCGGGCAGGGTTTCCTGCTGGCCGAAATCGACGACGTGCAGCGAGCCGCCAGGTGACAGGGCTGCAACTGCTGCAGACACCGTCTTCTCCCAACCGGGGATCATCGACAACGAATAGGACACGAATATCCGGTCGAAATTCTCGACGCCGAACAGCGCTTTGGCGTCGAAATCAGTGGCGTCGCCGCGCGCCAGCATGACGCGGCCGGAGAGGCCTTCGCGGGCAAGGGCGAAAGCGGCCGTCTCCAGCATCTCGGCCGAAATATCCAAGCCGAAGAAGCGCGCGCCGGGATAGCGGCGGGCGGCGAGGATGATGTTGCGACCGGTGCCGCAGCCAAGCTCGAGCACCGTGCCGCCGGCCGGCACATCCAGCCCGGCGATAAGCCGGTCGCGGCCGAGCAAGTAGTATTTGCGGGTCAGGTCGTAGATATGACGCTGCCAGCGGTAGACGCCGTCCATCAGCTCGGCATGGCTGGCCGGCACCTCGGTCGTGCTCATGCGCCCTGCTTCACATAGAGATGGAAGCCGCCATAGATGGCCGAGCGGTCGCGGGCCGAAAACTCGCGCGAGGCGTCGTTCTCGTAGCGCCACTGGTCGAGCAGCGAATTCGAGACGCGGCCGGGCAGCAGGCTGGGTTCAGCGGCGGTGCGGAAGATGACGCGGGCACCAGTGGAGGCGGTTCGGGTGATCTCGGCCCACAACCCGTTAAGCTGGTCGTCAGTCATCCAGTCCTGTGCGTCGAGCAGCACGAAGCGGTCCACCGAACCGGCATCCTTGCCGGCAAGGAACTCGACCAGATTGGCGTGGTGGACGGCGACGCGGTCGACATTGTTGCGGATCGTCTTGTAGTTGCGCTTTTCGAGATAGGCGGGCAGGGCGGCCTCGCCCGGATTGGGATAGCGGCGGGCGAAGGCCTGCCAAGCGAAGTAGTTGCTCTTCAGCGGAAAATCGCAGGCGAGCTTTTCCAGCCGGGCTTTTAGAACGCTGGCCATGGTGCCGTCACCCGAGGTGATCAGCGAATCGTACTGGGCAGGCGGAATGCCGAGGCCGAACAGCGAGGCTTTTCGCGAGGTCGCCCATTTCAGCAGCGGCTTTTCGAAGACCGGCGCCAATTCCTCCTCGAAGAAGCGGCGCTGATCGGCGATGGTTTTGGCATTCATGATGCCGGCCGGATCAACGCCGAAGAACTTGGCGGTGCGGTGGCCCATGGCGATGAACAGGCCGAGCAGGCCGGTCTGGTAGAAGTTGCGGTCGAAGACAGCGATGCGGCGACGGCCGCGCCAGTTGCGGCGCTCCCAATAATGACGGCTGACCGGGTCGAGATGCGGTGCGATGAAGCGGTCGTAGGCTTGCGAATTGTGCCGGGTCTCAGTCGCTCCGAAGAAACGGAACAGGTCGCCCTGCGACGGCAGGTGACGCACCGCTTCGAGCTTCATGCGGTTCAGCGCGATATGGGCAGCGTTGAGGTCGACGGCGTCGATCCTTCCCGGCGAGCGGGTGAGATAGGCAAGAATGTTGCAGCCGCCCGACGCGATGGTGACGATGCGGTGGCCCTTGCCGAGCTGCATCGCATCCATGTCGACCTCGGGGTCTTCCCATATCTGCGGATAGACGAGCCCGGAGAACAGAAAGGCAAAGAGCCGTTCGGAAAGGCCGGCCTTCGACAGCGGGCGGTTCTGGTAGACGGCTTTGCCAACTTCCTTGCCGCGGCGAAAAACCAATTCCCCAGAAATGTCCGTCATGGCAAGGCGAATCCCCGTTTGCTTTGCCGCAAGCGGGTAGCGCAGGGTCATGACAGGCCGGTGACAGGCTCTTTATGCCTTGCCAAATCCGCCCGGGGTGGGCGTCGTCACGATGACGGCGTCGCCGGCGTCGAGAACCGTCTGGTCGCAAGCTTTCAGCGCCTCGATCGCGCCATCCTTGCGGCGGACCTTGGTCGAACCGGCCTCGCCGTCGCCGCCTCCGTCCAGTCCCTGCGGCGGGCGGTTGCGATGCGAAGACAGGATCGCGCATTCCATCTTTTCGAGGAAGCGGATGGTGCGCTTGGTGCCGTCGCCGGCGCTCCATTTGCCTTTGCCGCCGGAGCCTTCGCGGATATGGAAATCCTCGAGCAATACCGGGAAACGCAGTTCCAGCACTTCCGGATCGGTGAGGCGCGAATTGGTCATATGGGTGTGGACGCCGGAGGTGCCGGCAAAACCACGGCCATTGTTCATCCGGCCGGCCGGCGAGCCCGAGCAGATCGTCTCGTAATACTGGTACTGCTTGTTGCCGAAGGTGAGATTGTTCATCGTGCCTTGCGCATTGGCCATCGCCCCCATCGCGCCGAACAGCGCGTTGGTGACGTGCTGCGAAGTCTCGACATTACCGGCGACGACTGCCGCGGGATAGACGGGCTTCAGCATCGAGCCGTCGGGGACGATGATGTTGATCGGCCGCAGACATCCGGCATTCATCGGGATGTTGTCTTCGACCATGACGCGGAAGGCATAAAGCACCGCGGCACGGGCGACCGGCTCGGGGGCGTTGAAATTGTTCTTCATGACCGGCGACGTGCCGGTGAAGTCGACGGTGGCTTCGCGCTTCTGCCGGTCGATAGTGATTTTTACCTTGATCACCTGGCCGGTGTCGGTCGGATATTCGTATTCGGAACGGTCGGGCAGCCGCTCCAGCACGCGGCGCACGCTTTCGGCGGCGTTGTCCTGAACATGCCCCATATAGGCTTCGACCACGTCGAGGCCGAAATGCGCGACCATCTTGCGCAGCTCGGCGACGCCCTTTTCGTTGGCGGCGATCTGCGCCTTGAGGTCGGCGATGTTCTGGTGCGGATTGCGTGCCGGGTAGGGGTGGTCGGTGAGCAGCGTTTCCAGTTCCTTTTCGCGGAACCGGCCGCGATCGACAATGCGGAAATTGTCGAACAGCACGCCTTCCTCGTCGACGGTGGTGGCGAGCGGCGTCATCGAGCCGGGCGCCGTGCCGCCGATGTCGGCATGGTGGCCGCGCGAGGCGACGTAGAAGAGGATCTCCTCCCCCCTTGAGGGGGAGGTGCCGCCGACGGCGGCGGTGGGGGTCTCCTCAGAAGGCACCGCCGGAACGTCGAGCACTGCCCCAGCGACCCCACCCGGCCGCTCCGCGGCCACCCTCCCCTCAAGGGGGAGGGAAAACACCGGCGTTACCACTGTGATATCAGGCAGATGCGTGCCGCCATTGTAAGGGGCATTCAGCGCAAAGACGTCGCCGGGGTGAATATCGCCGGAGTTCAGCCGGATGATGGTTTCCACCGAGCGGTCCATGGAACCGAGATGCACCGGCATGTGCGGCGCGTTGGCGACCAGCGCGCCATTCCGATCGAAAACGGCACAGGAGAAATCGAGCCGCTCCTTGATGTTGACCGAGTAGGCGGTGTTCTGCAGCGTCACGCCCATCTGCTCGGCGATCGACATGAACAGGTTGTTGAAAACCTCCAGCATCACCGGATCGGCTTCGGTGCCGAGTGCAGCCTGCCGGCGCTTTTTCTCGATGCGGCGCATCAGTACGTGGTTCTTGGCGGTGATCTCGGCCTGCCAGCCCGGCTCGACGACGATGGTCTGGTTCGGCTCGATGATCAAAGCGGGGCCGACGGTCTTGTTACCGGGCTTCAGCGTTTGACGAGGGAAGATGCCGGCATCGCGCCATGCGCCATCGACGAAGATTTTCCGAGTCCCGGAAGGACTTGCGGCCACGTCTTCAACAACTGAATCGCTTTCGTCGCGGCCGGTGCCGCCGGTATCGGTGCCTTCTATGCCGACCGATTCGACGATCATCGGCTTGTCGTCATAGACGAAACCGAACTGCGCCTTGTGCGCTGTTTCAAAGTCCGCCTTGGCCTGTGCGATCGAACCGTGCTCGAAATTCACGGGCAGTGCTGTATCGGTGCCGTCATAGCGGATCTGCAGCACCGGCTTCGCGGCGACCGCGTCTTCGGTGATGCCTTGCGCGGCGAGTTCGTCGATGACGGCTTTGCGCAGCGTTGCGATGATCTCATCGATCGTCGCCCTGGAGTCGTCCACCAGCGGCTTCAGCAGCGCCTGCTGACGTGACGCAAACACTGAGGACAGGCCGATGCCATAGGCCGAAAGCAGGCCGGAGAAGGGATGGATCATCACCGCCTCCATGCCGAGCGCATCGGCGACCAGGCAAGCATGCTGGCCGCCGGCGCCGCCGAAACAGTTCAGGAGGTATTCGGTGACGTCGTAGCCGCGCTGCACGGAAATCTTCTTGATGGCGTTGGCCATGTTTTCGACGGCGATGGTGACGAACCCTTCGGCCACGGCTTCCGCTGGGCGGCCGTCGCCGATTTCGGCGGCAAGTGCGGTGAATTTTTCGCGAACCGTCTGCACGTCGAGCGGTTCGTCCTGGCCCGGTCCAAAAATGGCCGGGAAGAACTCGGGCTGCAGTTTGCCCAGCATGACGTTGGCGTCGGTGACGGCCAGCGGACCGCCGCGCCGGTAGGCGGCCGGGCCGGGATTGGCGCCGGCCGAATCCGGCCCGGCGCGAAAGCGGCCGGCCTCGTAATGCAGGATCGAGCCGCCGCCGGCGGCGACCGTATGGATGCGCATCATCGGCGCGCGGATACGCACGCCGGCGACCTCGGTGTCGAAGGTGCGCTCGTAATCGCCATCATAGTGGGCGACATCGGTCGAAGTACCGCCCATATCGAAGCCGATGACCTTGCCGAAACCGGCGAGCTTTGCGGTCTCGACCATGCCGACGACGCCGCCGGCCGGCCCGGACAACAGCGCATCCTTACCCTGGAACATATCGGCGGCGGTGAGGCCGCCCGACGACATCATGAACATGAGGCGGGCTGTTTCCCTCCCCCTTGAGGGGAGGGTGGCGGCGAAGCCGCCGGGTGGCGTCGGATCGACCGGATTCGACGTTGTGGCGGTCCCTTCTGAGATGACCCCCTCTGTCGGCTTCGCCGACATCTCCCCCTTGAGGGGGGAGAAAACGCCGAGCTCTCGACCAACCCTTTGCACATACCTTGCCAGGATCGGCGACAGATAGGCGTCGACCACCGTGGTGTCGCCGCGGCCGACCAGCTTGATCAGCGGCGAAACCTTGTGACTGACCGAGACCTGCGAAAACCCGAGTTTTCTGCAGACCGTCGCAACTGCTCTTTCGTGATCGGGATGTTTCCAGGCATGCATGAAGACGATCGCGACCGCATCGATGCCGTCAGCCTTGGCCTGTTTGATGGCCAGGCGCACGGAAGCGACGTCGAGCAGGCGTTCGACACAGCCGTCGGCGCGCACGCGCTCATCGACTTCGATGACACGCTCGTAGAGCTGTTCGGGAAGGATGATCTGCTTGGCAAAGATATCGGGCCTGGCTTGATAGGCGATCCGCAGCGCGTCGCGAAAGCCTTTGGTGATGAGCAGCAGCACCCGGTCGCCCTTGCGCTCGAGGAGCGCATTGGTGGCGACCGTGGTGCCCATTTTGACATCGCCGATCAGAGCGGAGGGGATTGGAGCGCCGGGCTGGACGCCGAGCAGTTCGCGAATGCCTTGGATGGCGGCGTCGGCATAGGCTTCCGGATTTTCCGAAAGGAGTTTCCTTGGATGCAGTCCGCCTTCCGGGCCTCGACCGATGACGTCGGTGAAGGTGCCGCCGCGGTCGATCCAGAAATCCCATTTTGCGGTCATGGCAGCGCCTCCGGCATTTTCATCCATGCATGCTGTTAGTGCTCAACGCGTTGTCCGGCAACGGCCAAGCGCTTGATGTTACATGCGGAAACGCAACGTTACGAAACTCATCATGGCCTGATGCATTGTGTCCTGGACCGTCGCCGGTAACGGAGGCGTGATTAGAGGAGAGATATCATGAAGAAACTCATTCTTGCGTCGGTTTCGGCGCTTGCCTTGCTTGGCGTTGCAGCCTGCAGCGACAGCGGCACCGATACCACCACGACGCAGAGCACCAACCCGCCGGCATCCGACCAGACGATGAAGCCGGCTGCTCCTGACGCAAACAAGCCTGCCGAGCCGGCTCCGGCACCTGCTCCTGCGCCGGCTGCCCCGGCGCAGTAGTCAATCTCACAAACCAGGAAAGGCCGGCCTCACACGCCGGCCTTTCTTTTGCTTACGAGACCCGCGCCTTGCGGCCGAGCGCGACGACGCTGGTAACCGCAACGCGAAAAGTACTGCCTCGCCCCCTCACATGCCGCCGAAATGACGATACCAAGGCGAATCGCCGGGCTCATCGTTTGCGCGCCGCAACTGCCGTTTGCGGATTTTCCATGGGTGAGCACTAGCGCCAGCCGCCTCAGGCATTCCGCCAAATCGATTGGGCCAGCCCCTGCGGCACTGTCTTGGCTTGATAGCGATGGGCGGTTGGCCCTATGAAGCCGTCATGTCGATTTGGGACCGCCTCGGCGACTTCGTCACACGCGTTTCATCTTCAGCGTCGTCAGGCGTCGCCGAAGTGGTCGAAGCCGTGCGCACGGTTTTCTCCGGCGATGCCGACTTGCGCCGGCGCGTCGCCTTCTCGGTGGCGATGATCGCGCTGTCGGCCAAGATGGCCAAGGCCGACGGCATCGTCACGCAAGACGAGGTGCGCGCCTTCCAGGAAATATTCGAGGTGCCGAAGGAACAGAGGCGCAATGTGGCGCGGCTCTACGATTTGGCCAAGCGCGACATTGCCGGCTTCGAGACCTATGCCGAGCGGATGGCACAGCTTTGCGGTTCGGGCCATTCGAATTGCCTGATGCTGGAGGACATACTCGACGGGCTGTTCCACATCGCCAAGGCCGACGGGCTGGTGCATGAGCGCGAGGGCCAATTCCTGCATCGCATCGCCGAGATCTTCCGCATCGACGAGGCGCATTACCAGAGCATCCTGGCGCGGCATGTCGATCTGGGTGCCGCCGATCCTTATGTTGTGCTCGGCATCGAGCGTGGGAAGCCGTTCGAGGAGGTCCGCAGGCGTTACCGCAAGCTGGTCTCCGACAATCATCCGGACCGGCTGATCGCGCGCGGCCTGCCGCAGGAATTCATCAAGATCGCGACGACCAGGCTGGCGGCGATCAACGCGGCCTATGAGATGATCGAGCGAGGCCTGCGGCACGCATGAGCGGCTTCCTGCCCGACGAGCCGAGCGCCGAGGTCAGGGTATCGCCGAATTTCGGACCACGGCGCGGGACGCTCAGACCCGACATGATCGTGCTGCACTACACCGGCATGGCGACCGGCGCCGGTGCCGAGGCATGGTTGTGCGATCCGGCAAGTGAGGTGTCGTCGCATTACCTGGTCCATGAGGACGGCCGCATCGTTCAGATGGTAAGGGAAAGCGACCGTGCCTGGCATGCCGGCAAGAGTTCGTGGTTCCGGCTGAGCGACGTCAACTCCTGTTCGATCGGCATCGAGATCGTCAATCCAGGGCATACGCTCGGCTATCGCAACTTTCCAAAACGGCAGATCGGCGCGGTGATCGGCCTGTGCGCCGGCATCATCGAGCGCCATTCCATTCCAGCACAGCGGGTGCTCGCCCATTCCGACGTGGCACCGGGGCGCAAGGTCGATCCGGGCGAGAAATTTCCATGGAAAGCCTTGTTTGCCGCCGGTGTCGGCCATGTTGTGCCGGCAGCACCGATCCGGCGCGGCGCCGTGCTGAAGCCAGGCGATACCGGCGCCGAGGTCGAGGCGCTGCAGTCGATGCTGGTACTCTATGGTTATGGCGTCGAGATCACCGGCGCCTTCGACCGGCAGACCGAAATCGTGGTTGCGGCATTTCAACGGCATTTCCGGCAGCGCTTGGTCGATGGCGTGGCTGACGGATCGACGATCCGCACACTGGAAAGGCTGCTCGCTTCCGTAAGGATAGCTTCTCCCAAATAGTCTTTCCCAAGCTTAAAAGTTACAATCTGTTACTCAAAGTGACTTGCCTCGCCTTCTTTGACGCCAATTCGGTCGTCAAAGGCGATCCGTACAGATTGTCGGACCTCTATCCCCCAAGATGTTCCGATGTTGATTGAGGGTATCTGCGCGAAGTTCTTTGTGCAGATCAAACAGAACAGGATCACATGCAGAAATTGACCGTTTTAACGGCAGCCATTGCTGCCGGCGTAATGACTTTTGCCTTCAGTGCGGCGAACAGCGCGCCGCTGAGCCAGCGGGCCGATCAGGGCTTCAGTGCCGCAGCCGGCAAAACCGCCATGCCGAAAGCCACCCGTGGTGCAAAAGTGGAGAAGACCGCCACCGCAAAAGTGGAAAAAGCGGCCGCGATAAAGACGAAAAAGCCAGCCGCTGCGAAAAAGCCAGCCGCTGCAAGAAAGACAATCTCCAAACAGCATGTGAAGCGTAACCGCAAACGCATCGACCACATGGCAACGGCATCGGTCGGCCCGAAGAGCAGGGCGGCGCCCAAGGCGGCGGTCGTCGGCGGCAGCGGACAGTATTCGGCGATCATTGCGCGTTATGCAGTCAGCTATGGCGTGCCGGTGTCGCTCGCCAATGCCGTCATCAAGATCGAGAGCAATTACCAGCCGAACCAGGTCGGCAGCGCCGGCGAGATCGGCCTGATGCAGATCAAGCCGGCGACGGCGCGGATGATGGGCTACAGCGGTTCGGTTCAGGGTCTCTACGATCCCGACACCAACATCAAATACGGCATGAAGTACCTCGCCATGGCGCGGGATCTCGGCGGCGGCACGACCTGCGGCACGATCCTGAAATACAATGCCGGCCATGGCGCCACACGGATGAACCCGGTGTCCGCAGCCTATTGCGGCAAGGTCAAGGTGCAGCTGGCAGCACTTGGAGCGCCCGCCTGACGGGCGATAAACTTGCTTTTTCGTTTGCGTTTTCCGGCCTGAACCCCTTTATACGCCTTGCCAGCTGGCCGGGCGGCCGCACCCGCGAAGCCGAAAGGCTGCGGGTGAGGAAAGTCCGGGCTCCATGGAGACACGGTGCCGGTTAATGGCCGGCGGGGGCGACCCCAGGGAAAGTGCCACAGAAAGCAAACCGCCACGATCTCTCGTGGCAAGGGTGAAAGGGTGGGGTAAGAGCCCACCGCGCGACTGGCAACAGGAGCGGCACGGTAAACCCCACCGGGAGCAAGACCGAATAGGGACGGTGCGAGGGGCAACCCTCGAGGGCTGTTTCCGGCTCACCGTCCGGGTAGGTTGCGTGAGGCGCATGGCAACATGCGCCCAAGATGAATGGCCGCCACGTTCTCGCCCCGCAAGGGGCGAGGGCCATACAGAACCCGGCTTACAGGCCAGCTGGCAGTTTCCCCGATAAAAGCAAGTCGTCTGAAATCAGCAGGTTGCGCCCTTCGGGCGCAGCTGTTGTTTCACTTTCGACCCGGCAATCGAGTGTGACAGTCCTTGAAAATGGTGCGATTAAATCGTACCATTTGGATGGCGGTATTCAGGAGCGCGTCATGGGCCAGGTCGATAAACGCAGCATCACGCTGTCGCCGGAACTGGCGGCGGCGGTCGACGACGTGGTCGCCGCCGGCGAATATGCCTCGGCGAGCGAGGTGATCCGCGACGCGCTGAGGCAATGGAAGGACCGGCGCGACCTGCTCGGCTACACGGTCGAGGAATTGCGCAAGCTGGTGCAGGAGGGGATCGACAGCGGGCCGGGACGGTTTGCGTCGATTAACGAAATCAAGGCCGAAGCGCGGAGACGATTGAAACCCAACAGCGCGGCATGAATTTGCTGCCCATCATCCGAACCGCAAATGCGGAAGAGGATTTGATCGCGATCTGGATTCATGTTGCGCAAGACAACGAGGCTGCAGCCGATCGATTGCTCGATCGGATCGAAGCCCGCTGGCAGCAAGTGGCCACTTATCCCTTCTCAGGTGCGCCGCGCGAAGACATCGCGACTGGAATCCGTCATCTGATCGTCGGCGAATACCTCACCCTGTACCGCGTCAGTGAAGAGGCGATCGAAATCGTTCGCGTGCTGCACGGCCGGCGCAAGATCGAGGCCGGCGATCTGAGTTCGTGATTGCCGATTCAGCTAGCGACTGCGTCTAGCGACGCCTCGATCGCCTGCCAAAGCTCTTCCACAGGTTCGCAGCCGACCGACAGGCGAACGAAGCCGGGCGGAACGGCGTCTCCTCTTTTTGCGCGCCGTTCGGCCGAAGTGTGCACGCCGCCGAACGAAGTCGCTGCCTGCATCAAGGCGCAGTTGTTGATGAAATCCTCGGCTTTGTCCTCCGAGGCAAGCGCGAACGAGATGAGAAAACCGAAACGCTCCATCTGGGCGCGGGCAAGATTGTGCGACGGGTCGCTTTCCAGTCCCGGAAAGCGCAAGCCGTTGACCGCGCGATGGTTTTTCAGCCGTCGCGCTATCATCTCGGCGGAAGCGCACATGCGGTCGAAACGCACGTCCAGCGTTTCGAGGCCGCGATGGACCAGCCATGTCTCGAACGGCCCGGGGATGGCGCCCGACGTCTCGCGCCAGTCGGTCACCCTCGAGATAATATCCGCGTTGCGGCTGGCGACATGGCCGAACAGCACATCGGAATGACCGTTAGGCGCCTTGGTGTCGGCAGCAATGACGATATCGGCACCGAGATCGAGCGGTCGTTGCCCGAAAGGCGTCATCGTCGTGTTGTCGACCACAAGCACCGCACCCGCTTTGTGCACGGCTTCGGCGACGGCTGCGATGTCGCATATATCCAGTCCTGGATTGGCGGGCGTTTCGACGAAGGCAAGCTGATACCCGTCAAAGCCGCCGTCGAGGAAGCTCGATGTCGGCCGGACATCGTAGGCGACGCCAAAGGATTTCAGGAAGCGGTCTGCCAGCGCTCTCGTCGTATGATAACCGTCGGACGGCAGCAGGATACGGTCGCCGGCTTTGAGCAGGCCGAAAAACACCGCCGAGATTGCAGCCATTCCCGAGGGAAAGGCGACGCATGGGGCGTCCTCCAGATGCGCCAGCATGTGCTCGACCGCATCCCAGGTCGGATTGCTGAAGCGGCCATATTGATCGAAGCCAGTGGCATCGCCGGGCGCGTGGAAAATGGCGGCCATGGTCAGGGGCAAGGGGATTGGGTCGCCCTTGGCAAGCCTGCCGCGACGCAGATGGGGAAGTGCCGCGGCGCGTGACTTGGCTGTTTCGGACATGATTTCAAACCTCGTTACTGACCGGAAATGGAGATGCCGAAGCTATGCGCGGCAGCGAGCCGCAGCAAGCCGCCTCCGGTTGGACCACACGGGTCTAAACTCTTCGTTAGGCTTAATAGAGGATAAAGACCTGAGTGCCGTCAAAGCTGCTCTCCCCAGTCGTGGCAGGCGCGTTTTGAAGACTGTTCCCGTTGACGCCCATAACACCCCATGATATCCCATTCCGATACTCAAGCCTTCGTTCCGTGTCAGGGTGAAGCGTACGCCAATCGGGCAGCCGCGGCGGCTGCGCGTTTGCCTGCGTTCGCCCGTCATAACGAAGTGCGTTTTGGGCAGCGACCGGGCCGCGGCGGCGCGGACGGGAAGATGCAGAGGGGTGCGGCGGCGCAAGCGGCCGTAACGCGTAATGGACCGGTTTCTGTCGAACGCGGTGAACAGGATCGATGCGAAGGGGCGGGTGTCCGTGCCGGCACATTTCCGTGCCGTTGTGCAGAAACGCGGCTATTCGGAACTTTATGCGCTACGCTGCCTGGATCGCCCGGCGATGGATGTTGGTGGGCTCGACCTGCTCGATCGCTACGAGCAGCGCATCGCGCAGGAAGACCCGTTCCTGCAGACGGCGGACGACATGTCGTTCTTCTGCCATGGCGATGGAACGTTTCTGAAGCTCGACCAGGATGGCCGTATCACGATGAGCGATTTCATTCGCGAGCATACCGGCATTTCAGCGGAAGTGGCCTTCGTTGGCCGCGGCAATTTCTTTCAGATCTGGGAGCCGGGACGGCTCAGTGCCTATGGGACGGAAGCACGCGCCCGGCTTTTGCAGCTTCGGCAGGGGACGAAGCCTGGGGAGCGGCCGGAATGATGGCGGGCGACGGCGATGAAGTTCATGCTGTTGGCGGACCAGCCCGTCATATTCCGGTCCTCCTTGCCGAAGTGCTGGAGGCTTTGTCGCCGACAGAAGGCGAGGTGATCGTCGACGGCACGTTCGGTGCCGGCGGCTACACGAAGGCCATTCTGGCAAGCGGAGCCTCGGTCGTCGCCATCGACCGCGATCCGGATGCGATCGCAGCGGGGCGGGCCCTTGAACAGCAGTCGGGCGGCAGGCTCAGGCTTGTCCAGGCACCGTTCTCGACGCTTGACGAGCAGGTTGAAAGTGCCGATGGCGTCGTGCTCGACATCGGCATCTCCTCCATGCAGATCGACCAGCCGGAGCGCGGCTTTTCATTCCGCGCCGATGGACCGCTCGACATGCGCATGGCGCAGGCGGGCCTGAGCGCCGCCGACGTCGTCAACACCTTCAAGGTGGGCGATCTTGCCCGCATCTTCGGTTTTCTCGGCGAGGAACGCCATGCTGGGCGCATCGCCCGTATGATCGAGAGCCGTCGCGAAAAACGCCCCTTCGAGCGCACGCTCGACCTTGCCGATGCCATCGAGACGCATATCGGCCGCGCGCCGAAAGACAAGATCCATCCGGCCACCCGCGTTTTCCAGGCGTTGCGCATCTTCGTCAATGACGAGCTCGGCGAACTGGCCAAGGCGCTGTTTGCCGCCGAGCGCGCGCTGAAACCGGGTGGGCGGCTTGCGGTGGTGACGTTCCATTCCTTGGAGGACCGCATCGTGAAGCGCTTCATCGCCGACCGTGCGGATTCAGCGACCGGATCGCGGCATCTGCCCGAGGCGCAGGCGCGCACCGCCACCTTCACGAAGAAGGGCAGCGGCGTGACGCCTGGCGATGCCGAGATATCGGCCAATCCGCGGGCGCGCTCGGCAAGGCTGCGCGCTGCGATCCGTACAGAGGCGCCGGTGCGCCCTGGCGATTTTTCGATTTTCGGCCTGCCAAAACTGCCTGGCCCAAAGCTTCCCGGTGTCGATCGACCGGGAGAGAGGTGAGCACGTGTTTCGTACCAGCGACATAGTCCTGATCGCCGTCATGGTCTCGGCGGCTGCCCTGACCTACAAGACCAAGCGCGAGGCCGAGGAGCAACTAGCGGCAGTGCACAAGATCCAGGCGCAGATCCGCTATGAAGAGGACACGATCGACCTGCTCAAGGCGGACTGGAGCCTGCTTACCCAGCCGTCGCGCCTGCAGAAGCTGACCGAGCTCTACAAGTCGCAACTCGGACTCGAGCCGGTCAATGCGCGGCAGATCGTCGGGCTGGACGATCTGCCGGCGAAACCCGTCAACATCGAGGACCTTTCATCCCAGCGGCTGGGCGGCATGGCCGATATCGGCGGCAAGGATCCCGTGGTGACTGGAGGCATCGTCCAATGATCACCGGATTTCCAATGGCCGCCAGATTTCCAAAGATTGGGAGGCTGCTGAAGCGCGGTTCGAAGCCCGGCGCGGGCGGATCGATCGTGGTCGAAGGTGCCCGCAAGGCGACCGGTGGCAAGGGCAGAACCCGCATCGTCATGACGATGGCGGTGTTCTTCGGCATCTATTCGACCATTGCCGGGCGGCTGGTCTATCTGGGTTTCCAGAATCCCGACCTGTCGGGCGGCCCGCAGAGCCGGGTGACGGCATCGCGACCCGATATCGTCGATCGTAACGGCGAAGTGCTGGCGACCGACATCAAGACGGCGTCGCTGTTTGCCGAACCGCGCCGCATCGTCGACGCCGACGAAGCGATCGAAAAACTGTCGACGGTGCTTCCCGAGATCGACTACGAGCAGACATACAACAAGTTGAAGAGCGGCGCCGGCTTCGTCTGGCTGCAGCGCCAACTGACACCGAAGCAGCAGGCCGACATCATGCAACTCGGCATCCCCGGCTTCGGCTTCCGCACCGAAAAGCGCCGGTTCTATCCGGCCGGCGAAACCTCGTCCTACATTGTCGGCCTCACCAACATCGATAATCAGGGCATCTCCGGCATGGAGAAATACATCGACGAACAGGGCTTGAGTGACCTTCAGGCGTCGGGCCTGGCGGTAGCCAAGGATCTGAAGCCGGTGCAACTCTCGATCGACCTGCGCGTCCAGCATATCGTACGCGACGAGGTCGCCACGGGCATGGAGAAATACCACGCGATCGCGGCGGGCGCCGTCGTTCTCAATGTCAAGACCGGCGAGGTGCTGGCGATGGCCTCGGTTCCGGATTTCGATCCGAACAACCCCTATAACGCGCAGGACAAGGACCGGCTCAACCGTATGTCGGCCGGCCTCTACGAAATGGGGTCGACCTTCAAGAGCTTCACCACCGCCATGGCGCTCGATTCCGGCAAGATAACGCTGCAAAGCCGTTTCGACGCATCGCGCCCGATCAGGATCGGCCATCAGACCATCCATGATTTCCATGGCAAGGGCCGGGTACTGTCGGTGCCGGAAGTGTTCATCTACTCATCCAACATCGGCTCTGCCAAGGAAGCCGAAGCGGTTGGCATCGACGGACACCGCGAATTCCTGCATCGCCTGGGAATCCTCGAGAAGATGCAGACCGAACTGCCAGAAGTCGCCCGGCCGACCGAGCCCAAGGTCTGGAAGCAGGTCAATTCGATCACCATCGCCTTCGGCCACGGTGTGTCGACGACGCCGCTGCAGACGGCGGTCGGCTGCGCCGCGCTGATGAATGGCGGCTATCTGATGGACCCGACTTTCCTGCCGCGCACGCAGGAGCAGGCGATGGCGGTGGCCAAGAAAGTGGTCAGCGACAAGACCGTCGAGGGCATGCGCTACCTCTATGCACTCAATGCCGAAAAGGGATCCGGCCGCAATGCACGGGTGCCAGGATACCGGGTGGGCGGCAAGACGGGAACGGCGGAGAAGGTCGTCAACGGCCGTTACTCCAAGGAAAAGAATTTCAACGCCTTCGTTGCGGCTTTCCCGATGGACGATCCGCAATACATAGTGCTGACGATCGCCGACGAACCGAAGCCGGAAAAGCCCGGTATGGGCGCGACGGCCGCCTCGAATGCGGGCATCATGGCTGCAAACATCATCCGACGTGCGGCTTCCATGCTTGGCGTGAAGCCAGATTTCAGCCATGAAAATGGTGCAACGCTGGTTTCCTATCAGTGATTCTTGGGGCGCGCCGGCAACTGCGCGCTATTTTGTTGCGATGAACGGGGTTCGATGAAGCTGAAAGATCTAGCCGGTATCCTGCCTGTCGAGGGGACAGCTTCCTTCGACATGGAGGTTACAGGGATTTCGTCGGATTCCCGCCAGGTAACACCGGGTGTCGTCTTTTTCGCGCTCACCGGCTCCAAGGCGGATGGCGCAGCCTATGCCGCCGATGCCGCGAGCCGCGGCGCTGCAGCGATCGTGGTCGGCAAGGGCAGTGTGGTCGCCGGGCTGCCAGTGCCGGTTCTCTCGGTCGACGATCCGCGCCTTGCGCTGGCGCTGAGTGCTGCCCGTTATTTCGGCAAGCAACCGCAAACCATGGTCGCGGTGACCGGCACCAGCGGCAAGACCTCTGTCGCCGCATTCACCCGGCAAATATGGGAGCAGGCGGGCTTCGCCGCCGCCTCGATCGGCACGACCGGCGTGGTGGCGCCGGGCCGCAACGAATACGGCTCGCTGACCACGCCCGATCCGGTGGCGCTGCACAGGCTGCTCGAGGAATTGGCGGAGGCCGGCGTCACCCACGCCTCGATGGAAGCGTCCAGCCATGGCCTCGACCAGCGCCGGCTCGACGGCGTCAAGCTTGCGGCCGGCGGCTTCACCAATCTCGGCCGCGACCACATGGACTACCATCCGACGGTCGAGGACTATCATCGCGCCAAATTGCGTCTGTTCGACGCGCTGCTGCCGAAGGGCGCGCCGGCCGTGATCTTTGCCGACGACCCGTGGGCGGAGCCGACGATCCAGGCGGCGCGGGTAGCGGGACTGAACGTGCTGACAGTCGGCCGCCGCGGCGATTTCCTGCGGCTGAAGCGGGTCGAGCACGAG
>NZ_JAMYSE010000042.1:0-58081 GCF_040321795.1 Mesorhizobium sp. M0244
CCCCCCCCCCCCCCAGGGGGGTGGGTGGGACCCGGCGCTGGGGGCTGCACCCCGCCGGCGGGGGGGGGGGGGGGTGCAAAATGTCCGGCGGGGGGGGTTTTGGGGGGGGGGGGGGGGCCGCGGTGCACCCTCGCCGACCCCACCCCGTCTCGCAGTCTCCGCTTCGCTCCGACTACTCGCCGACCCTCCCCTCGAGGGGGAGGGTTAGGAGCCGCCTCTCAAATTGCCGCGGTGACGATGATCTCGACCAGATATTCCGGTCCGGCAAGCTTGGCCTCGCCGGTGGCGCGAGCCGGCGTGTGGCCCTGCGGCACCCATTTGTCCCATTCCGCATTCATCTCGGCAAAGGTGCTCATGTCGGCCAGCCAGATGATCGCCTGCAGGATCTTGGTCTTGTCGGTGCCGGCCTTGGCCAGCAATTCGTCGATCGCCGCCAGGATGTCCCTGGTCTGGGCGCCGACGTTTCCGCCCGGCTCGCCGACCTGACCGGCCAGATAGACGGTGTTGCCGTGGATGACGATCTGGCTCATGCGCGGGCCTACATCGATGCGACGAATGCTCATTGGATATTCCTTCTCTTGTCCGGCCTTCTCTTGTCGGCTGCGCCTGTTTAGGGTCCGGGTTCGCCGGGGGCAAGGCCGCTCGAGCGGAACTTCTTGAGCCAAGCCAAAGCACACAAGACGACGGCCCGGTCGCAATTCCGCCCGATTGGCTTGTTGACTAATGTAATAACATCACATATCGAATCGGCCGCTGCCCCGCCGCACCGATCATCGTTCCAACGGGTCGTCACATGAGCCAAACCTGCCTGACCTTCCGCGACCTGACGCTCGGCTATAACAGCCACCCGGCCATCCATCACCTCGACGGCACGATCCGCAAGGGATCGCTGACGGCGATAGTCGGCGCCAACGGCTCCGGCAAGTCGACCCTGATGAAGGGCATCGTTGGCGTTCTGAAGCCGATGGCCGGCGCGGTGATCCGGGCGCCCGGCGTGCGCGCCGCCTATCTGCCGCAGCAATCCGAGCTCGACCGTTCCTTTCCGGCCCGGGTCGTCGATCTGGTTTCGCTTGGGCTGTGGCCACGGCGCGGGCTGCTCGGCCGCTACACCAGGGAAGATCGCGATTCGGTCAGCAAGGCGCTGATGGCCGTCGGCCTCGGCGGCTTCGAGAAGCGCCCGATCGACACCTTGTCGGGCGGCCAGCTGCAGCGCACGCTGTTTGCCCGCGTGCTGTTGCAGGATGCCGAGCTCATCCTGCTCGATGAGCCGTTCAACGCCGTCGACTCGAAGACGGTCGGCGACCTGATCGCGCTGATCAAGCGCTGGCATGGCGAGGAACGCACCATCATGGTCGTCGTCCACGATCTCGACCTGGTGCGGCAGAATTTCCCCGAAACACTGCTTCTGGCACGCCAGCCGATCGCCTGGGGCGAGACCAAGGAGACGTTGCGGCCAGAGAATTTGTTGCGCGCGCGCCGCTTCCACGAAGCCTGGGAAGACAACGCGCCGTGGTGTGAGCCTGGCGAACACGATCTTGGGCACAGTGGGCACGAGCACAGTGGCCACGAACATCCCCATGACCACGACCATCATCACGGCTCCGGGCCGAGGGCGGCATGATGGACGTGCTTTACGGTCTGTTCGTCGCCCCTTTCGCCGACTACGCCTTCATGCAGCGGGCGCTCGCCGGCTCACTGATGCTGTCGCTCGGCGCCTGCCCGGTCGGCGTGTTCCTGATGCTGCGGCGCATGAGCCTTTCCGGCGACGCCATGGCCCATGCCATCCTGCCGGGCGCCGCCGCCGGCTTCCTGTTCTATGGCCTGGAGATCCTGCCGATGACCGTCGGCGGACTGATCGCCGGCATCATCGTGGCGCTCGGCGCCGGCGCCGTCTCGCGCTTCACGATCCAGCGCGAGGACGCCTCGATGGCGGCCTTCTATCTGATTTCGCTGGCCATCGGCGTGCTGATGGTGTCGATCCGCGGCTCCAGCGTCGATCTCATGCACGTGCTGTTCGGCACCGTGCTGGCGCTCAACAACGAGGCGCTGACGCTGATCGGCGGCATCGTCGTGGTGACGCTGGTCAGTCTCGCCATCTTCTGGCGGGCGCTGGTCGCCGAATGCCTCGACCCGCTGTTCCTGCGCTCGGTCAGCCGGCTGGGCAGCCCGGTGCATTTCATTTTTCTCGGCCTCGTCGTGCTCAACCTCGTCGGCGGCTTCCAGGCGCTCGGCACATTGCTGTCGGTCGGGCTGATGATGCTGCCTGCGGCGGCGGCCCGTTTCTGGACCATGCGCGTCGAACCGATGTGCGTGCTGGCGGTGCTGATCGGCTTTGCCTCATGCGTAGCCGGGCTGTTGTTGTCCTACCATGCATCGCTGCCCTCCGGCCCGGCCATTATCCTGTCCGCCGGCGTCGTCTATTTCGCCTCGATCCTGTTCGGCACGCGCGGCATCCTGCGCGCCCGCATCGTCCATCACCGCCACAGAACCGCCTGATCCCAACAAAGGAGACCTGTCCATGCTGAAATCGATCCGCGCCGCTTTGGCCGTGAGCGTTATAACATTAACCGCCTTTAGCGCATCGTCGGCCTTCGCAGAGCCGTTGAAAGTGGTCGCCAGCTTCACGATCATCGCCGATTTCGCCAAAAACGTCGGCGGCGACCGGATCGATTTGACCACCATCGTCGGGCCGGACGGCGACGCCCATGTCTACGAGCCGAGCCCAGCCGATGCGGTGGCGATGGCCAAGGCCGACATCGTGCTGGTCAACGGCCTGCATTTCGAAGGTTTTCTGCAGCGCCTGGTCGACGCCAGCGCCACCAAGGCGACTGTCGCCGTGCTGACCAAGGGGGTCACGCCGATCAATTTCAAACCCGAATTCGCCGAGGCCGACGCCGCCGAAGGCGCGGATGCCGGTGGCGGCAAGACGGTCACCGATCCGCACGCCTTCCAGTCGATCGCCAATGCGAAAATCTATGTGAAGAACATCGCCGATGCCTTTTGCACGGCCGACGCTGCGGGTTGCGACAGCTACAAGGCCAATGCAGCCGCCTATACGCAAAAGCTCGATGCGCTCGAGGGCGAAGTGCAGGCCGCAATCCAGTCGATTCCGCAAGAGAAGCGCGTCGTCATCACCTCGCATGATGCCTTCGGCTATTTCGAGCAGGCCTACGGCTTGACCTTCCTGGCCCCGGAAGGAGTGTCGACTGAGTCGGAGCCCTCGGCCGCCGACGTCGCCAAGCTGGTCAGACAAGTAAAGCAGGACAAGGCGGCTGCGATCTTCGTCGAGAACATCACCAATCCACGGCTGATCGAGCAGATCGCCAGCGAGACCGGCATCAAGGTAGGCGGCACGCTCTATTCCGATGCGCTGTCGCGGCCCGACGGCCCGGCCTCGACCTATATCGACCTGATGCACAACAACATCGCCCAGATCAAAGGCGCGATCCTCGGAAGCTGAGCGGTCCAGTCACTCCATCCGGTCGGGCTGAAATAGCCCGGCCGGATTTCTATCTAATGGCGGTTGCCGACCGGGTCCGGGAGTGGCAAGACTGCCGCTAGCCAGATTGCGAGGACACAGCTATGGAATATCGTCAGATCAGCGAGGACTATTCGGTCTCCGGCCAGATCCAGCCCGAGGATGTCGCCACCATCAAGGCGGCAGGCTTCAAGAGCGTGATCTGCAACCGGCCGGACGACGAGCAGCCGGGCCAGCCATCGGCCGACACCGTCAAGGCGGCGGTCGAGGGCGCTGGGCTTGCTTTCCGCTACATCCCGGTCATCAGCGGCCAGATCACCGCAGAGAATGTCGAGGACCAGGCCGAAGCGCTCGACGAACTCGAAGGCCCGGTCTTCGCCTATTGCCGTTCCGGCGCCCGCTGCACAAATCTGTATGGACTGATCCAGCAGCAAAAGGGGTGACGTAAGTCCGGTCTTGGAATCCGTCAGCCGGCTGGCTAGCGACGTCGCCTTGCTATGAGTTCATGCAGGCCGAAGAAGGCTCCAAACAAAGCGGTGTATAGGGCGAGATCACCGAGCGGGATCGTGCTGACCAACAGCAGGATGAAGCCCGCGAGACACGTTGGAAAGCCGATGCCACACCACCAGCGCGACTTCGGATGAGTGAGTTCGACCCAGCCATAGGGCCACGAAGGCCAAGGATTAACCCGAAAGCTCAGGTCCAAGGCCTCCGGATTATGCGCGATGTGGATTAAGCTACCAATGGCGTAAGGAACCATCCCGCCTATAAAAATGATGAAACCAGCGATCTGAAAGGTGGTCATGGCTTGAACTCAAATCGGCAGCGCGCCGGTTTCCTTCAGCGTCTCCAGCACGATCGCGGTCTTTACGTGCTGCACCGATTCGTGCGGCAGGAGCACGCCGTTGACGAACTCCGACAATGATTTGAGATCGGGCGTCACCACTTTCAATATGTAGTCCATCTCGCCGGTCAGCGCGTGCGCTTCCTGCACCTGCGGCAGTCGCGCTACCAACTCGCCGAAACGCCGCGCATTGTCGCGGTTGTGGGTGGCGAGCGTCACCGAGATGACGTTGACGAGGGAAAAACCGAGCTTGTCGCGGTCGAGCACCGCCCGGTAACCCTTGATATAGCCGTCCTCCTCCAGCCGCTGGCGACGACGCGAGCACTGCGACGCGGACAGGTTCACCCGTTCCGACAGATCGTTGTTGGTCAGCCGCGCATCACCTTGCAGCAGAGCCATTATCTTGCGGTCAAACTGATCAATGCGCGCGTCATCCATAAATTTCCGCTCCACTATGCACAACTTGCGCATGATCAGATCATTTCAAGTGTTTGAATGCAAGCAATGTGCGCTCGCTCCGCGCTATAATTGGGCTCAGATATGGCCGACGCAGCCAATGCCAGATTTCGGAGCAATGCCATGGGTCCCTTCCCGCACGACGCACCGCCCGCCAAGATCAGCAAAGCCAATCCCGCCGGTACCGACGGCTTCGAGTTCGTCGAGTTCGCGCATGCCGAGCCGGAAAAGCTCGCCGAGCTTTTCACCCGCATGGGCTATGTGCGGGTGGCCAAGCACCGCAGCAAGAACATCACCGTCTGGCGGCAGGGCGACATCAACTATGTCGTCAATGCCGAACCCGGTTCGCATGCAATGAAATTCGTCGACAAGCACGGCCCTTGCGCGGCCTCGATGGCATGGCGGGTGGTCGATGCCAGGCACGCGTTCGACCATGCCGTTGCCAAGGGCGCGACGCCTTATGAAGGCGCCGACAAGACACTCGATGTGCCGGCGATCGTCGGTATCGGCGGTTCGCTGCTCTATTTCATCGAAACTTACGGCGAGAAGGGCTCGGCTTATGACGCCGAGTTTGACTGGCTCAGCAAGCGCGACCCCAGGCCGGAAGGCGTCGGGTTCTATTATCTCGACCACCTGACCCACAATGTCTATCGCGGCCAGATGGACAAATGGTGGGATTTCTACCGCGACCTGTTCGGCTTCAAGCAGATCCATTTCTTCGACATCGACGGCAAGATTACCGGGCTGGTCAGCCGCGCCATCACCTCGCCTTGCGGCAAGATCCGCATCCCGCTCAACGAGTCCAAGGACGAGACCAGCCAGATCGCCGAATATCTGAAGAAGTACAATGGCGAGGGCATCCAGCACATCGCCGTCGGCACCGACGACATCTACGGCGCCACCGACAGGCTGGCCGCCAACGGGCTGAAGTTCATGCCGGGCCCGCCCGAGACCTATTACGACATGTCCTTCGCCCGCGTGAATGGGCACGAAGAGCCGATCGAGCGCATGAAAAAGCACGGCATCCTGATCGACGGCGAGGGCGTGGTCGACGGCGGCACGACCAAGATCCTGCTGCAGATTTTTTCGAAAACCGTGATCGGGCCGATCTTCTTCGAATTCATCCAGAGGAAGGGCGACGAAGGTTTTGGCGAGGGCAATTTCCGCGCCTTGTTCGAATCGATCGAGCAGGACCAGATCAAGCGCGGCGTGCTGAAGGTGCAGGCGGCGGAGTAGGCCGCACCGGACTTCTTGCGATTCGGTCAGTAATAGCTGAGACTCTGGCCATGAGCATTCCGATCGCAGAGGCCAAGGCAAGACTGTCGGAACTCGTCAGCCGCGCGGAAGCCGGCGAAGAGATCGTGATTACCCGTCACGGCAAAGTCGCGGCTCGCCTCGTAGCGCCCGCGAAGCCCGACCGCTTGCCTCGCATCGCTGCTTTGAAGGGCAAAATCCGGATCGCAGACGATTTTGACGAACTGAGTCGCGAATGGGACGGATGTGCCAAGTGACGGTTTTGGGTAGCTGTCCGTTGCTACGATGTCGCGTTAGCCTGACTGCCCAAACATAGCCTTTCCACCTCCGCTTTCCTGAGTTTCAGATCATAATCGAGGAAGAATTCGTCGAGTTGCGGCGGCTTCACCGACGTGCCGGACAGCATGGCGTGCACCTGCCCGCGATGATGGATGTCGTGGATGAAGAGATGGGCGAGCAGGTCGCCAATGCGCTCCGGTATTTTTCCATCCTCGCGCCGGTCGGTGGCGACGCGGCGATCGAGATCGTCTGCCGACAGCCCGGCGCAAAAGGCGATCAGACGCCGGTCGGTCGCCACCCGCTTGCCAAAGAGCGCGTCCGCTTCGTCGAAGAGCATGAACTCATCATAGGCGGCGGCGCCGACGCCACCCTCTTCGAGAAAATCGAGATAGAGATGATCGACCGCCAGGATGTGATTGAGCGTTGCCTTGATCGACGGAAAGAAGCCGGTTCTTTCAGCCTCGAATTCACCGGGCTCAAGCTGCAGCACGGCGCGGTAGAGCCGGTCGTTCGACCAGAGATTGTTGGCTGCCATGCGGCGGAAATGGTTCAGCAGGTCCATGACTTCACGCCGCTGACCGGATCAAATACAAGCCCGCCCGCCCACATGAGCACGAATCCGGCGATGACGATCAGCAGAAGCCGGATCATGCGCCGCCGCATGCCTTGCGTTTCCTGGTCCCGTGCGACATTCGTGTTGGTGACGGCATGGAACATCATTGCCTTGCGTGGCAGGCCGCTGCGGTTGGTCACGTCGGGCGAGCGGGCCTCGATGCGGTAGCTCAGCCTGATTGCCTGAATGAAGACCGCCAGCATGGCAAGAGCCCAGACACCGCACAGCAGATAGAATGTCTGGCCTGTCATTTCCTCATCGCCTCCATTTAGCCCGCGTATTTCTCGACCTTCTGCTCGATGGCGCCGAAGATCGAATGCCCGCCCCTGTCCTTCATCTCGATACGCACGGTATCACCAAAGCGCAGGAACGGAGTTTTCGGTTCGCCGGCTTCGATGGTTTCGATCATACGCAACTCGGCGATGCAGGAATAGCCGGCGCCGCCCGCCGAGACAGGCTTGCCCGGCCCGCCGTCGAGCTTGTTGGAGATGGTGCCCGAACCGACGATGGTGCCGGCGGCCAGCGGCCGCGTCTTGGCGGCGTGGGCAATCAGCGCCGGAAAATCGAAGGTCATGTCGATGCCGGCGTTCGCGCGGCCAAACGGCTTGCCGTTGAGGTCGACCAGGAGCGGCAGGCTGACCTTGCCACCGTCCCACGCGTCGCCTAGTTCGTCCGGCGTCACTGCTACCGGCGAAAAGGCCGATGACGGTTTCGACTGGAAGAAGCCGAACCCCTTGGCAAGCTCAGGTCCGGTCAAGCCGCGCAGCGTCACGTCGTTGACCAGCATGACCAGCCGGATCGCCGCACGCGCCTCATCGAGGCTTGCGCCCATCGGCACATCGTCGACTATGACCGCGACCTCTCCTTCCATGTCAATGCCAGATGCCTCATCGGCCATCGGGATCGGGTCGCGCGGCGCGAGGAAGGCGTCCGAGCCGCCTTGGTAGATCAGCGGATCGGTCCAGAACCTTGCCGGCATCTCGGCGCCGCGCGCTTTCCGCACCAGCTCGACATGGTTCACATAGGCCGAGCCATCGGCCCATTGGTAGGCGCGCGGCAGCGGTGAATGGGCGTCATGCTCGTGAAAACGGGCCGACGGCACCGCATTGTTCTCCAGCGATTCGGCCATGGCAGCGAGATGCAGCGCGATTCGACGCCAGTCGTCGAGCGCGGCCTGCAGCGTCCGCACTAGGAACGAAGCATCGGTAAACCGCGTCAGGTCGCGCGAGACAACGACGAGCTTTCCGTCGCGCGTCCCGTCCTTCAATGTGGCAAGCTTCATGCGGTTTCCTCTCCTGGTGCAGCTTTGGCGCTGCTTAATCCCACAACAAGGCCGTCGCGGGCGATCGTCAAGTCGCCGACCCATGTTTTCCTGACGGCGGCAATCCAGTCGGCCTCGCCGATCTCGGGATCGTCGGCCGGAATGAGGTGGTTGAGGACCAGTCTTTTGACGCCTGCATCACTGGCGATGCGCCCCGCCTCCCCAGCAAAACTATGGCTGGCAAGCAGGTGTTCTCTCAGCCTTGCACCATTGCCGGTCTTCGCAACCAGCCGCTCGATGCCCTCTTCCAACATGGCCTCGTGGACCAGTATGTCGGCGCCTTCGGCGAAATCCGCCAATGGCGGAAAGAACGCCGTATCAGACGAGAAGACGATGCTTTGCCCCGCATGATCGAAGCGCAGCGCAAAGCAATCTGTCACCGGCGGGTGGTCGACGCGCAAGGCCGAAACCTTGAGGCCGCGCTCTTCGGTCACTCGGCCTCCGCCAAACTCGACGATCGAGACCAGGTCGCGGATATCCGGCCGGCCTTCGTCGGCGATGCGGATCTCGATGTCGAATTCCATCGCCTGACAAAAGCGCTGCCAATAGTAGCCGATGCCGGGCGGGCCGAACACGGTGACCTTTGTCCCCAGACCGGTCGTCCATGCGGTGTGGATCAACGGTCCGAGTTCCAGCACATGATCGGAATGCAAATGCGTGATGAAGATCAGGTCGAGCGCTTTCAGGCTGATGCCGGCGTCCGTCAGCCCGCGCGTCACGCCAAGTCCGCAATCGACGACGATGTTGCGGCCGCCGAATTCCAGCAGCGACGAATTCGGCCACGGCCCTCCCGGCCGCAGCGCCGGACCTCCCTTCGAGCCGAGAAGCACCAGACGATCCGTCATGCGACGGCGCTCAAGACCAGTCGCCCTCGGGCGTGCCGTTGAAGCGTTTCTTCAGATCGGCCCAGCAGTCGATGTAATCGTCCTGCCGGGTTTCGAGCTCGGCGCCATAGCGTGTCACCATCTGCGGAAAGCGTGTCTCGAACATGAAGGCCATGGTGTTGTCGAGCTTGACCGGTTTCAGCTCCGCGCGCGAGGCCTTTTCGAAGCCAGGCGCATCGGGCCCGTGGGCCAGCATCATGTTGTGCAGGCTGATGCCGCCGGGCACAAAGCCCTCCTCCTTGGCGTCGTACTGGCCATGGATCAGGCCCATGAACTCGCTCATGATGTTGCGGTGATACCAGGGCGGGCGGAACGTATCTTCGGCAACCAGCCAGCGCGGCGGGAAGATGACGAAGTCGATATTGGCCGTGCCTTCCTCGCCGCTTGGCGCGGTCAGCACGGTGAAGATCGATGGGTCGGGATGATCGAACAGGATCGCTCCGACCGGCGAAAAGGTCGCAAGATCATATTTGTAGGGCGAATAATTGCCGTGCCACGCCACCACATCCAGCGGTGAATGATCAATCTCGGTGACATGGAACTGGCCACACCATTTCGCGATCAGCCGGCAGGGCGTCTCCTTGTCCTCGAACCACGCACAGGGCGTCTTGAAATCGCGCGGATTGGCCAGGCAATTGGCGCCGATCGGGCCGCGATCCGGCAGCGTCAGCTTGGCGCCGTAATTCTCGCAGACATAGCCGCGCACTTCGGCGTCCACCAGTTCGACCTTGAACACCAAGCCGCGCGGCAGCACGGCGATCTCGCCCGGCCGCAATTCGATGACGCCCATCTCGGTGACGAAGCGCAAGGCTCCAACCTGCGGCACGACCAGCAACTCGCCGTCGGCGTTGAAGAAATGATCGTCGACCATCGAGCGGTTGGCGACATAGACATGTGCCGCCATGCCGGTCTGGCCAAGCACGTCGCCGGCGGTGGTGATGGAGCGCATGCCGGCGATGAAGTCGGTTGGCTCCTTCGGCATCGGCACCGGGCTCCAGCGATACTGGCCGAGCGCCAGTTCGTGATCGCCGAGATTAGGCGCGCTCTTCCACAGCGGACAATTCACCGGCTTGAAGCGGCCGGTGTGCCTGACGCTCGGCCTGATGCGATAGAGCCAGGAGCGTTCATTGGTGCCTCGCGGCGCTGTGAAAGGAGAGCCCGAAAGCTGCTCGGCATAGAGGCCGTAGGCTGGCCGCTGCGGCGAGTTTCGCCCTTGCGGCAGCGAGCCCGGCAAAGTCTCGGTCTCGAAGTCATTGCCGAAACCCGGCATGTAGGAAAAAGCCATCGCATCCTCCCGAATTAAGTTCCGGAGCATCCCTTTGCACTTCGAAAGGTGCCTCGGATTGACCAAACTGGTTTCATTTGTAACCATCGAAAATGTAACCATCAAACGGTGATTTCGGCATGACCCGCCAGCCTGCTCCGTCTGGGCCAACCAGGGAACCGGAAATCCTGGAGCTGGAATCGTTCCTGCCCTACCGGCTCTACCGTCTCTCCGATGCCGTCAGCCGCGAATTCTCGAGGGTCTACAAGGACCGTCACGGCCTGACCCGGCCCGAATGGCGCACGTTGGCCGGGCTCGGCCAGCACGGCACGATGACGGCCACGGCACTTGGCGAGCAATCGGCCATGCACAAGACCAAGGTCTCGCGCGCCGTCTCCGAACTCGAGCGCCGGCGCTGGCTGACCCGCACGCCCGATGAAAAGGATCGGCGGGTCGAGCATCTGGTGTTGACCAAGGCAGGCCTTGCCGCCTATTGCGAAATGGTGCCGTTGGCTAAGGCGTTTGAAAGGGAATTGCTGGCGAGACTTGGTGCGGAAGAGCGGGCGGCGATTGTCGGTGGGGTAGCGGCGCTGGAGGCAAAACTCACCTTGGGTTGAAAATCCTCCCTCAGCTTCGACCGTCGCAGAAATCAGGAGGCTACGGCGGCAGGCGACGCTCCTAAACCGTAATAGGCGCGCTCGGCTTCAATGATGCCTCTGACATAGCTTCGAAATGCTACCGGATCATCAATGTAAGTCAGGATCACCTGCGCCTGCGAAGCCGCGTGTCTTCGAGCGCTTTCAAACAGCCGCCTCGCTGTTTCAAAATCACCTGCCAAGCCGGCCGCCACCCCGGCATTGAGAGCGGGCCATTCGCCGTACGCACCCGGCTGCAATTCATTCACGAGGATCGTCGCCGCCGCATGGACGGAAGGGAACATCGATCGGTGAGCCTGATCGATTTCGACTGCCTCCCTGGCCATTTGACCTACCAAGGGGAAAACTGCTCTGGGCTCTCGAACTCAACAAAGGAGCCAACGCGCTCAACCCGATCGAATGTCAATGTGTATGGCGGCAAACTCCAAAGCCAGTGAACCGCCACGTTCAGGTAAGTGCCTTTGGACCAAGAGCTGGGCTGAAATTCGACCACACTCAGCCAGAAGCCACGATCAGCGATCCAGACACGTGACCGTCCCCTTCGCCGAAATCCGGCCGGCTGCAATGCAGTTTTTGCCTCCGAAGCAATGATACGTCCGTGCTCGTTTTCCGCCATTTTGGGACTCGCGTGACTCACATAAAGGCAGCAAGCTTGGCGCTCACCAATCCATCACCACCTTGCCCGAATTGCCGCTCTTCATTGCCTCGAAGCCGGAAATATAGTCGTCGATGCCGATGCGGTGGGTGATCAGGCCACTGACATCGAGAGGACCCTGCACCAGCGCAATCATCTTGTACCAGGTCTCGAACATTTCGCGGCCGTAGATACCCTTCAGATGCAGCATCTTGAAGATGACCTTGTTCCAGTCGATCTCGAAGCCGGTCGGCGCGATGCCGAGAATGGCGATCTTGCCGCCATTGTTCATGCTGTCGATCATGTCGCGAAAGGCGGGCGCTGCGCCCGACATTTCAAGGCCGACGTCAAAGCCCTCGGTCATGCCGAGCGCCGGCATCACGTCGCGCAGCTTTTCCTTCGATGCGTCGACGACATGCTGAACGCCGAGCTTTTTCGCCAGTGCCAGGCGTACCGGGTTGATGTCGGTGATGACCACTTTTCGCGCACCGACGCATTGCGCCACCAGTGCGCCCATGATGCCGATCGGCCCGGCGCCAGTGACCAGCACGTCTTCGCCGACGAGGTCGAAGGACAGTGCGGTGTGAACGGCATTGCCTAAGGGATCGAAGATCGCCGCGATCTCGTCCGGCACGTCGTCGGGGATCGGCACGACATTGTGCTGCGGGATCGCCAGATATTCACCGAAGGCGCCCGGCCGGTTGACACCGACGCCAAGCGTGTTGCGGCAAAGGTGCCCCCTGCCCGCCCGGCAGTTGCGGCAATGGCCGCAAACGATATGGCCCTCGCCGGATACGCGCTGGCCGACCTTGTACTCGGTCACCGCCGCGCCGAAATCGGCGACGGTGCCGACGAATTCGTGGCCGGTCACCATCGGCACCGGCACGGTCTTTTGCGCCCACTGGTCCCAATTATAGATGTGAACATCTGTGCCGCAGATCGCGGTCTTCCTGATCTTGATCAGCACGTCGTTGGGGCCGATCTCCGGCACCGGCACCTCTTCCATCCAGATGCCCGGCTCGGCGCGGGCTTTGACGAGGGCCTTCATCATGTTCGACATTCTGTAGTCCCTTGAAAGTCTTGATCGGGGATGGCTTTTCGATTCCGGCCGTTCAGGAAATCACGCCGAGTTCGCGACCGACTGCGGCGAACGCCTCAACCGCACGATCGATGTCGGCGCTGGAATGGGCGGCCGACATCTGCGCGCGGATGCGCGCCTGGCCCTTCGGCACCACCGGGAAGGAGAAGCCGATGACATAGATGCCGCGCTTCAGCATGCGCGCCGCCATCTCCTGCGCAAGCGTCGCGTCGCCCAGCATCACCGGGATGATCGGATGGTCGGCGCCGGCCAGCGTAAAGCCGAGCCTGCCCATCTCGGAGCGAAACCGCGCTGCATTGGCATATAGGCGCTGACGCAACGCATCGCCATTGCGGATCAGCTCGAAAACCCGGATCGAGGCGCCGGCGATCGCCGGCATCAGCGTGTTGGAAAACAGATAGGGGCGCGAGCGCTGGCGTAGCCAGTCGACCACCGGCTTCCTGCCCGACGTGTAGCCGCCCGACGCGCCGCCCAATGCCTTGCCGAGCGTGCCGGTGATGATGTCCACCCTGCCCTCGACGCCGCAATGTTCGGCCGAGCCGCGGCCGTTCTTGCCGACGAAGCCGACCGCATGGCTGTCGTCGACCATCACCATTGCGTCGTACTTCTCGGCGAGATCGCAGACGCCCTTCAGATTGGCAATGATGCCGTCCATGGAAAATACACCATCGGTAGCGATCAGCCGAAAACGGCAATCCATTGCCTCCTTCAGCCGCGCTTCCAGATCGGCCATGTCGTTGTTGGCGTAGCGGAAGCGCTTTGCCTTCGACAGCCGCACGCCGTCGATGATCGAAGCGTGGTTCAGCGCATCGGAGATGACCGCATCCTCCTCGCCGAGCAGCGTCTCGAACAGGCCGCCATTGGCGTCGAAGCAGGAGCCGTAGAGGATCGTGTCCTCCATGCCGAGGAAGCCAGAAATCGTCGCCTCGAGCTGCTTGTGTTCTTCCTGTGTGCCGCAGATAAAACGCACCGACGCCATGCCGTAGCCGTAGCGGTCGAGCGCCTGCTTGGCCGCGTCGCGCAATTCGGCACTGTCGGCGAGGCCGAGATAGTTGTTGGCGCAGAAATTCAGCACCTTCTCGCCGCTCACCTCGATCTCGGCCGACTGCGTCGAGGTGATCACCCGCTCGGATTTGTAGAGACCGGCCGATTTCAGCCCTTCAAGCTCGCTGTCGATGTGGGAGAGGAATGCTGTGGTCATGACCAGGCCCTGTTGAGATCGATGAGGACTGTCGCGCCGCGCGGACGAAAAATCCATCGCAAAAGCGACCGCTTCGGTGGCGCGGCAATGGCACGGCAGCGGCAACGATGTTCAAATGCAGAGGTGCCGCGAAAGATCGCAATAACCATTTTGCGAGCTTTCAACCGTCGCCGCTGCTGCCGGCCTGTTGCTTTCCCGAACCTGTTAACACTTTGAAGCCAAGGTTCTCGCACAAGAATTCGTTAGCGAGAGGGGCCGCCTCAAAAATGTCGCAGCAGCCGGTGCACGCCGTTTCGGGCAGGCTCATGCTCCTGATCAAGTCCGGCTACTGGCTGGCTCTGCTGATCATCGCCGCCATGGTAGTGGCCTCCTTCATCCTGCTGCAACAGATGATGGCGGCCCAGCAGCACAACCAGGCACTGCTCGATGTGGTCAGCACACAAAAAGCCCTGTCGCAACGCATCGTCTTCCTTGCCGGCGCGACCGGCACCGCCTCACGCGACCAGCAGCCGGCCCTGGTTAGCGCGCTTAAGCAAGCGACGGTGGAGTTCGAGAAGAACTACGATCTTCTGCTCGAACGGACCGCCGCCGATCCGGCGTCGCCGGCAAAGTTCGATCCGAAATCGATCGAGAGCGTGCTTTTCGCCAAGCCGTACCATCTCGACTATTTCTCGGTCGGGCTTATCGCCAACGGCGAACGTCTGATCTCGTCATTCGAATCGCGGCTCAACATGGCCGGCAATGGTGGCTACAAGGGCGGAGAGGAGCGCGTCAACCTGAACGCTTCCGTTGCCAACGCAACATTGTCGGGCTATGCCGCACTTGGCCAGCACATCAGCGCCTTTGCAGACCAGCGATCCGAAACACTTCTCGATCTTAACCGCACATTGTTCTACTCGACCATCGGCGTCATCCTGCTGGTGGCGCTTTTCATTTTCAGGCCGATGTCGAATGCCATCCTGCGCAGGACGCGCGAGCTGGTCGATGCGCGCAATTCCATGGCCTTTATTGCCGTGCATGACGGGCTGACCGGCCTCCACAACCGCACCTTCCTGACCGAGCATTTCGATACGCTGATCAATGCCGCGCAGCGACGGCGTGAACGGGTTGCCGTGGTGCAGTTCGATCTCGACCGGTTCAAGCAGATCAACGACACGTTCGGCCACGCCGCTGGCGATTATGTGCTGGTGGCGGCTGCGCAACGCATGCGTGATTCGTGCCGTACGTCGGATCTCAACGTGCGTCTCGGCGGCGATGAATTCGTCATGATTCTCAACGGCACCGGCAGCACCGAGGACATCGATACCGTCGCCAGGCGCATCCTGACCAAGCTCAACAAGCCGATCGTCTTTCGAGGCACGACGATCCGGGCGTAAGTGCCGGGATTGCGGTCTATCCGGTCGACGCCGATAATGCGCAGGATCTGCTCGTCCATGCCGATCTGGCGCTGTATTCCGCCAAGAAGCACGGCGGCGGCAGCTTGTCGTTCTTCTCCGAGGAGCTGAGACGCGAACTCGATTATCGCAAGCAGCTCGAGCTCGACATCAGGACCGCCATCTCGGAGAAGGCGTTCGAAGTCTATTTCCAGCCGCAGGTGTCGCTGTCGAACGGCGCCATCAGCGGCATCGAGGCTCTGGTTCGCTGGAGACATGCCGAGCGCGGCATGATCGCGCCGGGCGAGTTCATTCCGGTCGCGGAAAAATGCGGTCTGATGCCCGAGATCGGCCGGATCGTCATTGCCAAGGCGATCAACGAAGCAGCCGAATGGAACCGCGCAGGCATCGGCTTCGGACGGATCGCCGTCAACGTGTCCGGTTCGGAGCTGCGCGAGACAGATTTCGAAGTCTTCCTGTTCGGTACGCTGGAAAGGGCCGGCCTGCCCGCGCACAAACTATCGCTGGAGATCGTCGAATCCGTCATTCTCGACGACGAGAAGACCGGTATCGCGGCAAAGCTGCGGCACATCCGCGCCGCCGGCATCCATCTTGAGCTCGATGATTTCGGCACCGGCTACGCATCGCTCAGCCATGTCAATCCAAATGAGATCGACCGGCTGAAGATCGACCGCCGCTTCGTCCAGAACATCAACGAGAACAGCGGCAACACCAAGATCGTGCGTGCCCTCACCGAGCTCGCTCGCGGTCTCGGCATCTCGATCGTTGCCGAGGGCGCCGAAACCGAAGCCGAGCTCGACTCACTGATGGCGATCGGCTGCGACCAGGTGCAAGGCTATTCCATCGCTTTCCCGATGCCGCCGGACAGCGTGCGCGAATGGCTGGTGGCACGAGCACCGAAGAAGGCCAAGCTGACGGTTCTGCAGGGCCGCCTGGCGTAGATCCGTCACAGGCTGGCTTTGCGAACCGACCCGACGAGCCGAGGCGGAAGGTAGTCCCTGTCAGCGGGAAAAGCCGCCAGCACTGGGCGCACGTGCCAGGCTTTCATAGTCCTGGAACGACAAAATGTCCGCCTGCTTGCGGCCATGCCGCGTTATGTGGCCGGCTCTCCCGCGGACGACCTGATCGAGCATCGCCGAGAGTGTAGCCCTGGCATCCTTCAGCGAAATTTCGCGCACGGCGTTTTCCTAGCCTAAATTTCTAGCCTTCGACATTGGCCCGCAGCGCAGCCAGCACCTCTGCAAATTCCGCCAGCCTTTCGTCGGACAATCCCTTCCGCAGCCGTTTGTCGAAGGCGAACGCGGCGGTGCGCAATTTCAGGAACAACGCCTCTCCGGCTGGGGTCAGCTCCACCTGGTGAACCCGGCGGTTCTCGGGATCGCGGCGCCGGATCAGCAGGCCTTGCGTCTCCATGGCGTTGAGGTGGTGGGTCAGCGTTGCGCCCCGGATGCCGATCATGCCGGCGAGCTCGCGTTGGTTGGCCAGCTCCCGCGACTTGACCGACAGCAGCGTGACCCAGACCGGCAGCGTGCCGCCGACCTCGACGAGGGCAGCGTCGAAGGCCTGCGCGACCAGCTTGGCGGTGCGGGCGAGATTCATCCCGATCGGCGGACGGTCAAAGGGCGTCATGATCCGACACTAGAACAAGGGCAAAGCCTATGGAACCGGCTCGAGCTTATACATTGACATCTAATCATTTGATATCTATCCATATGGTTAGCGGTGGGCAAGAGAGGAAATGCGGTCATGCAATATGTCTACATCATCGTCCTCGGCCTTCACGTCATGGCGGGTGTGTTCTGGGCCGGCACCACCATCGCGGTTGCCCGCGAACCGGAGATCCGGGCGGAACGTTTCTTCCGGCCGCAAATGGGCGCGGCCGGCGTGGTTTTCCTCACTGGTTTGCTGCTCTGGTATTTCTTCCACAACGGCTCTTTCGGCTCGATGGAGAAGGTCCTGGCGCTGGGCATCTTGACTGCCTTGATTGCCGCCGGAGTTCAGGGCGCACTGGTAGGTTCCGCCATCAGGCGGCTGGCTAGCGCTGATGTGGCGACGCAAACCCAGTTGCGCGCGAAGATGACAAAAGGCGAACGCATCGCCGGCGGGCTGCTGGTCATCACCGTGTTCTGCATGGCCACCGCCAGAATGTTTTGAGCGGGGCTGCCAACAACAATCGCCAGATCGTACGGTGCCCGGCGGTAGCCGGCGGCGTGCGCGGCGCGCAGAACGAGCCAAAGTACCGTGGTGGCTCTCCGTACGGAGGTTCGGCTGCGCGCCACCAACCAATCCAAAATATTCTTCAGATCCGCAAGCCGAACCTGATGCCGTCATAAATCGCAGCGTGGATATTGCGTGAGGCTACCGCGTCGCCGATGCGAAAGACCACGAAACCGCCTTGCGGATTGCGCGCAGGAAAGATGTCACCGCCATTGACCAGCCGCTCGTAATCGATCGCGCCGCCGTTCTTCGACAGCGGCTTCAGCGCCAGGTAGAGATCGTCGAGCGGCAGCGTGCCGTGCTCGACCACCACCTGGTCGACCCGCCGCTCTCCGCGCCAGCCATCGGCGAAGTCGGAGCCGAGCTCCGCAACCAGCTGATTGCCCTCGCGCCGCACCGAATGCAGCCGCGTGTTGATGGTTATGGTGACGCCTTTTTCCTGGAAGGCGCGCATATAGGGCACATGGTTCATGCCGCCCATTTCCGGGGCGAAGAAGCGCTCTGGTGAAACCAGCTCCAGCCTGGCGCCGCTATTGGCGATCAGTTCGGCAGCACCCATGCCCTGATGGCCGCCATTGTCGTCATAGAGCAGTACATTCTCGGCCGGCTTGATGCTGCCGGCCATGATGTCCCAGCTCGAGGTGACGAGATGGTCGCCCGCCGTTAGAGGCGGGTTCTGCGGCAGCCCGCCGGTGGCGATCACCACCACGTCCGGCGACAACGCCAGCACGTCGTCCTTCTCCGCCCAGCTGTCGTAGCGGATCTCGACGCCGAGCCGGTCGAGTTCGGCCAGCCGCCAGTCGATGATGCCGATCAATTCCTTGCGGCGCGGGTTCTGCGTTGCCAGCCGCACTTGCCCTCCGGCTTGGCTCGATGCTTCCAGCATTGTCACCTGGTGCCCGCGCTCGGCCGCGACACGCGCCGCCTCCAGCCCGCCGGCGCCTGCGCCGACCACGATCACCTTCCGCTTTGGTCCCTGGGTCCTCGGGATGATGTGCGGGATATCAGCCTCGCGGCCCGTTGCCGCATTGTGGATGCACAGCGCCTCGCCGCCCTCATAGATGCGGTCGAGGCAATAGGTGGCGCCGACGCAAGGGCGGATCTCGTGCTCGCGGCCCTCCATCACTTTTTTGACGATGTGTGGGTCGGCGATGTGGGCACGCGTCATGCCGACCATGTCCAGCTTGCCGGTGGCGATGGCGTGACGCGCGGTGGCGACGTCGGAAATCCGCGCCGCATGGAAGGTCGGGAATTTCGTCGCCGCCCTGATCTCGCCGGCAAAGTCGAGATGCGGCGACGAGCGCATGCCGGTCACCGGAATGACTTTGGTCAGCGCCGCGTCGGTCTCGATCGAGCCGCGGATGATGTTAAGGAAATCGACCTTGCCGGAACCAGCCAGCCGCCTGGCGATTTCGACACCCTCCTCTTTCGACAGGCCTTTCTCGAAATCCTCGTCGGCGACCATGCGGATGCCGACGACGAATTTTTGGCCGACCGCCGCCCGCACCGCGTCGAGCACCATGCCGGTGAAGCGCAAGCGGTTGTCGAGCGAGCCGCCGAAATCATCGTCGCGCTGGTTGGTGGCCGGCGACCAGAAGCCATCCATCAGATGGCCGTAGGCCTCGAACTCGATGCCGTCGAGGCCAGCGGCCTGGCAGCGCTGGGCGGCCGCGGCGTAGTCGACGACGATGCGCTCGATGTCCCAGTCCTCGATGGTCTTGGGGAAGGCGCGATGCGCCGGCTCGCGCACCGGCGAGGCCGACAGCACCGGCAGCCAGTCGGCCTTGTTCCAGCCGGTGCGGCGGCCGAGATGGGTGATCTGGATCATCACCTTGCAGTCATGCTCGTGGCAGGCGTCGGTCAGCTCGGCGAGCCACGGCACGATGCGGTCGTCATAGACATGCAGGTTGCCGAAGGCAGCCGGACTGTCGCGCGAGACGATCGCCGAGCCGGCGGTCATGGTCAGCGCCATGCCGCCCTTGGCCTTTTCGGCATGATAGAGCCGGTAGCGCTCTTTCGGCATGCCGTCCTCGGAATAGGCCGGCTCATGGCTGGTCGACATGACCCGGTTCTTCAGCGTCAGATGCTTGAGCTGATAGGGCTGGAGAAGCGGATCGTTGCTGGTCATCGTCTTCCTGCTGTTTCAAATTGTGCTAATGAGCGGCAAATTTTGTTTTTACGCATGTCGCTGTCCCAAATCCGCTGCACAGTTTTGGGCGACATGCAGCAAGGAACCTGCTCATGACCGATACGAAAAACCTCACCCAGCTCGGCGCCAACGTCGAGGCGCCACAGAGCCCTGAAGCGGCCGTCCTGGAAACCGTCCCGTTTTCGCGCGGCGACGGCCCGCCCGCCATCGTTCGCTTCACCTGCCCGGAATTCACCTCGCTGTGCCCGGTCACCGGCCAGCCGGACTTCGCCCATATCGTCATCGACTACGCACCCGATGCGCTGCTGGTGGAATCGAAGTCGCTCAAGCTGTTCATGACCTCGTTTCGCAACCATGGCGCCTTCCACGAAGAATGCACCGTCATGATCGGCCGCCGCATCATCGCCGCAACCAAGCCATTGTGGTTGCGCATCGGCGGCTACTGGTATCCGCGCGGCGGCATTCCGATCGACGTGTTCTGGCAAACCGGCGCGCCGCCGGAAGGTGTGTGGCTGCCCGACACCGGCGTCGCCCCCTATCGCGGGCGCGGGTGAGCCTGAGTTTCTAAGGAAAATACGTTGCATCAGTTGAGCGGCAGCCGCCGGTAGCGGCTAGGGTTGTTCGGGTCGCTGAAATGGTGCATCGGCCCGTGTTCGGCGAAGTGCGCTGACCAGCGTTTCATTGCCGCCGGGGCGAGCTCGACACCCAGCCCGTCACCTTCCGGCACGCGCACCGTGTTGGCGATCTGTTTGAACGGGCCGTCCTTGATCACGTCGCCGATCTGCCAGCGAAACAGCGATTGCGACGCCTCGCTGATCCATGGCGTTGCCGCCACGACGTGCAGATAAGCCGATGTCATGATGCCGAGATCGTTCGAATAGCACCAGAACCCCTTGCCCATCGCCTCACAGGCGGCGATGAATTTCAGAGTTTTCGACAATCCGCCGAGTGCTGCGAAATTGCAGACGAAGTAATCCGGCGCACCGAGCGCGACTGCCCGTCTGAGATCCGGGATGTGCGTCGAGAACGGAATGCGCGAATGCTGGCGCAGCGCAGCCATCTCCTCGAAGGTCGCGACCGGATCCTCGTAGTTGCGGATGTTGAACGGCTCAATCTCGCGCAGCACCCAGCGCGCTGTGGTCAGCGACCACTGCATGTTTGAATCGAGTTTGATCTGCGCTTTATCGCCAAGCGCCTCGCGCAGCATGCGCACTGTCCTGATCTCGAGCTCGGGATCGCCCATGATCAGCTTGCCCTCGAAGATCGTCGAGCCGTGCTGTTCTCGCATGCCGAGACAGTAGTCGACGATCGCTTCGGCGGTCATCTCGCCACCGGCTCCGCCTTGAGCGGGGCGAAAGGCGAAATATTCCGAAAACGGAATGTCCTTGCGCACCGCGCCGCCGAGCAGCTTGTAGAGCGGCATGCCGAAGACCTTGCCTCTTATATCCCACAGCGCCAGTTCGACGGCGCCGAACGCCACCGTGGCTGCATTCTCGCCGGTGTTGGCGGTAATCTGCCAGGGCGGCACGCAGCGCGCCTCGCAGTCGGCGATGTCGAGCGGATCGGCGCCAATCAGCGCCGGCGCGATCTCGGCCTTGATCACCTCGCCGAAATGCCACCATGGCGCCTCGCCCAGTCCGACCACGCCTTCGTCCGTCTCGACCTCGATGATCGATTTCGAGGCGCCGCCGTAGAGACCAGCCGTCCACCAGAACGGAGCATCGAGCGGGACGTTGACGTGGGTGACGCGGATGTTGGTGATCTTCATCGGTTCCGTTCTCACTCGCACTGGTATTGGCTTAGCGCCCATTCGCCTGTCACCGAGAGCAGGTCCGATATCTTCCAGTCGCCATCGACTTTCCTGAATTTCCACTCCAGCCGGTGCGGGTTGCCGGCGACGATGAAGGCGACGACGACCTTGGCCGCATCGCCCTTGACCGCTTCGATGGTCTTCAGGCTCTTGTCGATCTCGGCCTTGTCGTATTCGGCATTGTCGAGCGCCATGTTGGGATCGAGGCATTCGCCCTGCCCCGACTTCCGCAGCGCATCGCTCTTGTCGAGCACCGACTTCGCCGGATCGGTGAAATGGCCCCGCTGAGCCGGATCGACCTCGAGCCCGGCATGCTCGTAGAACGGCTTCACCACCGCCGTCGGCGAGCCAGGCTGCACGGGTGCGGCCGGTGCGTTTTCTGGCGGCGGCGACGCTGCCGGCGGAGGTGCCGCATTGTCGGCCGGCGCGTTTGCGGGCGGCGCGCCGAACAGGCCCTGAGCGGCGGCGCTGCTCAATCCGGCCAGCAGGCACGCAGTCGCCAGAACCCAGGGACGGCAGCAGAGCACGGCATCACTCCGGGGGCTGCCCGGCCAGGCATTCGAGCGCACTCAGTGTCCAGCCGCTGGTCTTCGAGGTGATGTCGGCGATCTTCCACTGGCCGTCGATCTTCTTGAGCGACCAGACCATTTCGCGTTTGGAACCATCGCCTTCCGGGAAAAGATTGAACGTCGCTGTCACTTGGGCGCTGTCGCCATCCAGCGTTTCGGCCAGCGTCAGCGTCTTGGCTACGGTCTTCTCGTCATAGTCCTGCGCATCGAGACCAGGAGCGAAGTCGATGCAAGGAACTTCATCTGGATGGTTCTTTGCCGCATTGTCGTTCAGTTCGAACAGTTTCGTCACCGGCGCGGTGAAGCGGTCGCGATATTGCGCATCGGCCTCGAATTTGACCGACGGGACATAAAAGAACTTCACGGCGTTGGCAGCAGGGCCGGCAAGCGCGGCCGCCGGCAAGGCAATCGAAAGCGCGGCAACAAAAAGTGGCTGTTTCATGCGTGTCCCCGATTGTTCACTGACAGAAGCTATCAGTACCACGCATCTTGCCTGTCGGCTTTCTTGCGGTCCATGAAATCCTGCAACGCTTCGTCGGCTGGCATAGGTGACTGCCTTGGGGAGTTAACTCAGGCGTCTAGCCAGACGTTCTGGAGATCCATCTCGAAGGTCTGGTGGACACCGTAGTTTTTCACCTTCTTGTTCGTGTGGCTGAACAGCTTCTGCCAGAACGGCTGAACGATAACGCCCGAATCCTGCAGGATCTGCTCGACGTCCTTCATGACCTCGCGGCGCTTCTCCACGTCGATGAGCGAGAGAGCCTGCTTGAGCTTGGCGTCGAAATCAGGATTCGAGTAGCCGGTTTCGTTCCAGGCCTCGCCGGTGCGATAGCCCAGCGCCAACACCTGGACGCCAAGCGGGCGCATGTACCAGATGGTCATCGAATAGGGGTATTTCGTCCAGTCGTTCCAGAAGGTCGAACCCGGCAGCACGGTGCGCTTCACCTTGATTCCGGCGTCGCGCAACTGGCCGGCAATCGCGTCGCCGGTGTTCTTCTGCCAATCGTCCTCGACGGTGATCAGTTCATGCTCGAAGTCGGCCTGCCCAGCCTCGGCCATCAGCTTCTTGGCGCCCGCGGCGTCGCGTGTCTTCTTGGGCAGCGCGTAGTATTCCGGATGAATGGGGCTGACGTGGTGGTTTTCACCAACGGTGCCTCGCCCGGCATAGCCGAGTTCGAGCACCGCTTTGTTGTCGACGGCCATCTGGAGGGCGTTGCGGACGCGCTTGTCGTCGTAGGGTTTGTGCGTGACGTTGGTCCGGGCAACGAGCGTGGTCGCTGTCGCGACCTCCGATTTTACCAGCCCCATCTTGTCCAAGATGTCTATGAAGTCGGCGGGCGTCTCGAAGTTGAGATCGATTTCGCCGAAGTCGAATGCATTTATCGACGCGTTGAAATCGGTTCCGTAGTCGATGAATTCTACGCCGTCGAGAAGCGCTTCGCCGCCCCACCATTTGCCATTCTCACGACGCTTGACGACCGCTTTCTGACCGACCGAATAAGACACCAGTTCGAACGGCCCGGTGCCAATCGGCTTCTCGATCGGATTGGCGCCATCAGCGTCGAAGTTGCGATGGACCACGAGCGCCGGATAGTCGGTGAAATTCGGGATCAGCGAGATGTCCGGCTCGTTCAGCTTCAACTTCACCGTGTTGTCGTCGACCTTGGCGATCGCGCCATCCCTCGCCTTGCCGGTTTTTGCGTCGATCAGCGCACCGACGCGCGCGGCCATGGAATTGCCGGCGGCAGCCTTCTCACACCAGCGCGTCAGATTGTAGACCACATCATCGGCGCTGAAAGCATCGCCGTTGTTCCAGGTGATGCCCTTACGCACGTGCAGCACATATTCGGTGGCGTCGTCGTTGACCTCCCAGCTTTCGAGCAGGACCGGCTCGAATGTGAACTGGCGGGTGTAGCGGACAAGCGGCTCCAGCCAGCAGCGTGAAATGTTCGCAAGTTCCACCCAGTCGTAGGTGCGCGGATCCTTTTGTGCCTTCACCGACATCGAAACGTGCAGCGTTCCGCCTTTCTTCGGCTCGTCAGCCAAAGCCCGTTCTGGGACGGCAAGACCGATCATGCCGTAGGCAAGGGCCGTCGATGCGCCGAAGGCGCTTGCCAGCGCCAGAAACTCGCGCCGGTCCACACGACCTGCACGAACGTCGCTGGCCATCGCTTCGATGGCGCTCGGTATCCGATCACCGTTGCTTCTGAAGAGTGTCATTTTTTCCTCCGTCTTTCCGCATTATGCGACGTGCGGCGTTGATCGCCATCTGATGTTCAGTACCAGGCATCCGTCATTTCGTTCTTTTTGCGGTCCATGAAATCCTGCAGCGCCTCGTCTATTGCCTGGTCGAGCGGCGGCGGCTGATATTCGGCCAGCGCCTTCTTCCAGCGCCGGTTGGCGCGGATCGCGGCATCTTCCGATCCGGCTGCCTCCCATTTCTCGAAGGGTTCGTTGTCGGCGATTTCGGAATCCCAGAACGCAGTCTCGTAATTGGCCAAAGTATGGGCCGAACCGAAGAAGTGGCTGCCCGGCCCGACCTCCCTGAAGGCGTCGAGTGCCAGCTGGTTGTCATCGATCTTGACGCCGTCGAGATAGGTGTGCAGCGCGCCGCAGAAATCGGCGTCCATGACGAACTTTTCGTAGGACATCGACAGAAGGCCGTCGAGAAAGCCGGCCGAATGCAAGATGAAATTGGCGCCGCAATGCACCGCCGCGAGCATCGACATGGTGGCTTCGTTCATCGCATGCGCGTCAGGCAGCTTCGAGGTGGTGAAATTGCCGGAGCACCGCAGCGGCAGGTTGAGCCGCCGCGCCAACTGGCCGATGACCATCGAGCCGATCGCCGGCTCCGGGGTACCGAAGGTCGGCGATCCCGAACGCAGCGACATCGACGACAGGAAATTGCCGAAGATCACCGGCGCACCGGGCCGCTCCAACTGGGTCAGCGCGCAGCCGGCCATGGTTTCGGCGAGTGACTGAGCAATGGCGCCGGCATTGGTCACCGGACCCATGGCGCCGCCGAGGATGAACGGCACGATCACCGCCGCCTGGTTGGCGCGGGCATAGGCGCGCAGCGCCGTCGTCATCGTCGCGTCCCAGACCAGCGGGGAGTTGACATTGACGTTGCCGAGGATGACGCAATTCTGGTCGACAAAATCGCGGCCAAAGACGATGCGTGCCATGTCGATTGAATCTTCCGCCCGGCTTTCGGCCGTCACCGAGCCCATGAAGCCGCGGTCGGAATATTTGATGTGGCTGTAGACCATGTCGAGATGGCGCTTGTTGACCGGCACATCGACCGGCTCGCAGATGGTGCCGCCGGAATGGTGCAGCCAGGGCGAGGACTGCGCCAGCTTCACGAAGTTACGGAAATCCTCGATCGTGCCGTAGCGGCGGCCCTTGTCGATATCCATGACGAAGGGCGAGCCATAGGCTGGCGAGAAGACGACGCTTTTGCCGCCGATCTCGACCGAATTGGCCGGGTTGCGTGCATGCTGGGTGAAGCTTGCCGGCGCGGTCTTCAGGATCTCACGCAGCATGCCGGGCTCGAACCTGACCAGCGCGCCATCGATGGCGGCCCCTGCCCGCTTCCAATGCGCCAATACCACGGGATCGTCGCGAAATTCGATGCCGATCTCGGCCAGGATACGATCGGCCGTCGCCTCGATGCGCAGCAGGTTTTCCTCCGACAGGATGTCGTAGGTCGGAATGTTGCGGACGATATAGGGCCGGCTGAGCCCTTCCGAGCCATGCGAACGCAGCTCGCGCCGGGCGATGCGGCCACCACCGCGCTCGCGGCGTTTGGCCGGTTCGGTCGTCGTTTCAACCGCCGGTGCGTTCATGCAGGCTCCATCTTGCTGTTGGCGACCAATCTAGCCGGACAAAATGCAGCTGTGACGCTGGAAAATCCTGATCTCTTGTATAAGCTCAGCTTATGCGGAGCTTGCGCCATCTGCTGCCCTCGGCCGGCAGCCTGATCGTTTTCGAGGCCGCCGGGCGGCTGTCGAGCTTTACCGCCGCCGGGCGGGAGCTCGGCATTACGCAGGCTGCCGTGTCCTATGCGATCCGCGGGCTTGAAGAACAGCTCGGCGCGAAACTCTTCCAGCGCCGCCATCGACAGGTCAGTCTTACCGAAGCCGGCGATCGCTTTCATGCCGACGTCTCGCTCGGCCTGTCGCACATCCGCAAGTCGGCGGAGGATCTGCGCCAGATCGTCGTCGGCGCTCATGTGACGCTCTCCGCCTCAACCGCCTTCGCCTCGTTCTGGATGATGCCGCGCCTGCAGCAGTTTCGCGACGAATTGCCGGGGATCGACCTGCGCATCCAGACCGCCGACCGCGATCTCGACATCATCGCCGAAGACATCCCGCTCGGCGTTCGTGGTGGCGAGCCCAAGGACTGGCCGGATTATCATTCGCTGCCGCTGGCCGATGAGGAAATATTCCCGGTTGCGGGCGCGAGCTATGTGGCACGGTTCGGGCTGCCCGAGAGCGTCGCAGATCTTCCATCGCACCGTCTCATTCATCTCGAAGAGCCGTTTCGCGAGGCCGCCAGCTGGGACGAGTGGTTCCACTCGGCCGGTGTCGACATCGCCGATGCCGGGCGTGGCTTGCGCATCAACGACTATGCCTTGGTGATCCAGGCAGTCATGGAAGGGCAAGGCATCGCGCTCGGCTGGGGTCACCTCGCCGAGCGGCTGTTGGCATCGGGGCTGCTGGTGCGCGTAACCAACCACACGATGACGACCGGCAAGGGCTTTCATGTCATCTGGTCGAGAAACCGCGAGCTCAGCGACAATGCTCGCAAGGTGCGAGACTGGCTGGCCGCGCAGGCGTGAGGCTATCCCATCAATGCCCGGTCAAACCGTCACGACAATCTTGCCGAATTGTTCGTTCGACTCCAGAAAGCGATGCGCCTCGACGATCTGGTCGAACGAAAAGGTCCTGGAGATTACCGGCTTTAGCGATCCCGACATCAGGCCATCGAAAATGAACGCCTTGGCAGCCTCCAGCTTCGCCGGATCGCTAGTGATTTCGTGGACGAGATAGCCGCGCAGCGTCAGCGTCTTGGCCAGCACGGCGAACAGCGGGAACGGTGTCGGCTCGGGACTCAAACCGCCATATTCGATGAGAATGCCACCCCGTGCCATCGCAGCCGTCAGAGGCTCGAAAATCGGGCCGCCGACTGCGTCGAACACCACTCGGATGTCCTCCGGGCCGGCGATTTCCTTCAGCCGGGCTTCCAGATCTTCTTCCGCTGAAGCAATGACATGGGCGGCGCCGACCTCGAGCAGAGCCCGCTTCTTGGCAGACGTCCGCGTGACCGCGATCGGGGTCGCGCCAACCATGTTGGCGATCTGGATCGCGGCAAGTCCGATACTGCTCGATGCCGCGGTGATGACGACAAAGTCCTCCCTGCCAAGTTTGGCAATGTCGATCAGCGCACCATAGGACGTGAGATATTGCATCCACGCGGCGGCTGCCTCTTCCAAGCTCAGCGATGGCGGGTGCTTGACGACGAGCTCGGCGGGGTATGTGGCAATCTCACCATAGGCAGGCCAGCGGACCATCGACAATGGCGGCACGACGCTGACGGCATCGCCCGGCGCAAACCCGTCCACGCCTTCGCCGACCGTTTCAACGATACCCGCCGCTTCAAGCCCAAGGCCGGAAGGCGACGGCGCGGTCTGGATGTAAGTGCCCGAACGCAGCAGTGCCTCGGCCCGGTTTATGCCAAACGCCTTGACACGGATTTGGACCTCGCCCGGCCCAGGCGCAGGCATGTCGACATTCTCGATGCGCAGAACCTCGGGACCACCAAGCTCATAAAAGCGAACAACACGCGCCATCGGTCACAACTCAAAAATATTTGAACTGAATATGCTATGCCAGCGGCAGTGAGGCGGATAAATAGCCGCTTGAGTAGAGCAGTAGAAACTGGAAGTTTTGAATCATGGATCGCCTTACCAGCATGGCCGTGTTCGTCAAAGCCGTCGACCTGGGCTCGTTCGCGGCCGCGGCGACCGCTCTCGATCTGTCCGGACCGATGGTCGGCAAGCATGTCCGGTTTCTCGAGGAGCGTCTGGGCGTGCGCCTTATCAACAGGACCACGCGCCGCCAAAGCCTGACAGACTTCGGGCGCGCCTATTATGAACGCTGCAGGCTGGTGCTTACTGAAGCGGAGGCCGCGGATGCACTCGCGGCCGACCAGCTTGCCGAGCCGCGCGGAAAGCTGCGTGTCCTCATGCCGGTGCATTTCGGCCGGCGCTGCGTTGCCCCGATCCTGCTCGGGCTTGCGCAGCAATATCCGGCGCTGGAACTTGACCTGTCGTTCAGCGATGCCATCGCCGATCTCGCAGAGGATGGCTGCGATCTCGCTGTCCGCACGGGCGATCTGGAGGACCAGACCGGGGTGATAGCGCGTCGCATCGCGCGCCAGCACATGGTCGTCTGCGCGTCGCCGTCCTATCTCGATAGGCACGGCCAGCCGCAGGCGATAGATGACCTCGGCCGCCATCATGCGATCATCTACCGCCGTTCCGGGCGTGCCGTTCAGCCGTGGCTGTTTCCGCGCAACGGCCAGCCCGCGGCGGAGGTCAGGCCCGTCAGCAGATTACGGCTCGACGATCTCGATGCCATCGCCGATGCCGCGGCCGCCGGCATGGGACTCGCCTGGCTGCCATACTGGATGGTTCGCGAGCGCATTCAAGCCGGCGTACTCGTCCCGCTGTTGCCGGAACAGCCGAGGTTTCTCTATGACGCTCATGCGCTGTGGTTGCAGACGCCCCACTTGCCGATGAAAGTCCGCCTTGCCGTCGATGCACTGGCGGCAGCGCTGCCCAAACTCATGACTTGAATGCACGAGCGGCCCGTCGCGGCCCGCGGCGTGGATTTCCTCAATTCTGCCCTCCCGCATCGACCACGAATCCGCCTATAGTGCTGCCATGCCCATCCGCCAGCTTTCCGAAACGATGATCAACCAGATCGCCGCCGGCGAAGTCATCGAGCGTCCGGCAAGCGTGGTCAAGGAACTGGTCGAGAACGCGCTCGACGCCGGCGCGACGCGCGTCGAGATCGTCACCGCCGGCGGCGGGCTAAACCTGATCCGCGTCAGCGACGACGGCTCCGGCATTCCGGAAAAGGAACTGGCGCTGGCGATCGCGCGCCACTGCACCTCCAAGCTCGCCGACAACATCCACGACATCCGCTCGCTTGGCTTTCGCGGCGAGGCCTTGCCGTCGATCGGCTCGGTGGCGCGGCTGTCGATCCGCTCGCGCACCGCGTCGGGGGACAGCGCCGCCGAGATCGGCATCGACGGCGGTCGCGTCTCTGCCGTGAAGCCGGCCGCCGCCAATCGCGGCACCACGGTCGAGGTGCGCGACCTGTTCTTCGCCACGCCGGCGCGGCTCAAATTCATGAAGGGCGAGCGCGCCGAAAGCTCGGCCATCGGCGACGTGGTCAAGCGCATCGCCATCGCCTTCCCCGCCGTGCGCTTCACGCTGGCCGGGCCGGACCGCTCGACGCTGGAACTGCCGGCGACCGAGGGCGGCCCCGAAGGCCGGCTGCGCCGGGTGGCGCAGGTGATGGGGGCCGACTTTCCGAGCAATGCGATTGCCATCGACGCCGTGCGGGACGGTGTGCATCTCGCCGGCCATGTCTCGGTCCCCTCCTTCACGCGCGCCAACGCGCTGCAGCAATACGCCTATGTCAACGGCCGGCCGGTGCGCGACAGACTGATCGCCGGCGCTATCCGCGGCGCCTTTGCCGACGTGCTGCCACGCGACCGCCATGCGGTCACCGTGCTGTTCCTGACGCTGGATCCGGCAATCGTCGACGTCAACGTCCACCCGGCCAAGGCAGACGTCCGCTTCCGCGCTCCGGGGCTGGTGCGCGGGCTGATCGTCGGCGCCATCCGTGAAGCGCTGGCCAATGCCGGCATCCGCGCCGCCACCACCGGCGCTGCCGGCATGATGGCGGCGTTCCGGCCAGGGGCTGCCTCCTATGCGCATGGCGGGCCGGCCAACGGCCACCGCAGCTACGAGGCGGCCTATCGGGCTTCCGGCTTTGCCGGGTTCGATCCCGCCCGTTCGCCGCAGCGTCCGCTGGACACGCGTCTTGGCGATGCTGCAAATGGCGGATTCGGCGAAGACGATCAAGCGGCGTTCGACGCCGGCCCGCTGCACAGTGCCGACGCGCGTGCCGGGCAGGACCAGGCGGCAGAGACGCTGCTCGGCACGGCATTGGGCGCCGCGCGCGCGCAAGTGCATGAGAACTACATCGTTGCCCAGACCAGGGACTCGCTTGTCATCGTCGACCAGCATGCGGCGCATGAGCGGCTGGTCTATGAGGCCTTGAAAAATGCGCTGCATTCGCGCGCCGTGCCGTCGCAGATGCTGCTTTTGCCCGAGATCGTCGACCTGCCGGAGGAAGATGCCGAACGGCTCGCCATGCACTCCGAGACGCTGGCCCGCTTCGGCCTTGGCATCGAGCGCTTCGGCCCGGGTGCCGTCGCGGTGCGCGAGACGCCGTCGATGCTCGGCGAGACCAATGTCCAGCAGCTGGTGCGCGACCTTGCCGACGAGATCGCCGACAACGCCACGGGCGACACGCGGAAAGGGCGGCTGGACAAAATAGCCGCGACCATGGCCTGCCACGGCTCGGTGCGTTCCGGCCGCCTGCTCAAGCCCGAAGAGATGAACGCGCTGCTGCGCCAGATGGAGGCGACGCCGGGCTCCGGCACCTGCAACCACGGCCGCCCGACCTATATCGAGCTCAAGCTGGCGGATATCGAGCGGCTGTTTGGGCGGCGATGAGGGGATCGCATTGAGCGGCCTCCAAATGGACGGCTCTAGGCATCATCTGGGGGGTCGAACTTCTCATAGACAAACTTCCCCTCACTTCGAAAAAAGGCACTTCCGCAAGGCGCCTCTAGACAAGGGGTAATGAGCGGGTCGTAGTTCGCAATTGTGTTAACATCGAATAGGCTTAAGTTATTCGGATTGTTGACATATTCGTCAGATTCATCACCAGAAAAAAAGCGCCAGCCGCTATCAATCGGACCGTCTGGTGTTTCACGATACAGATAGCCGACTTGTGTGCCATCTACGGTAATGCGATCTGACGCGATACAACTACCGTAACCGACCGCTATTGGGCGAAACGTTGACGCGTCCCGAAAAAACGTCTTGGGCATTCTAAGCTCACTGATGGCGCCCTTATTCCTAATCAGGATCAGCTGCCATGTGTAGTCAGCGGTCAAGCATTTGAGGTAATTACCTCTTCAAATTCACCACGATGACGCCACCCAGCGCCAGCGCGCCGCCGATGATGCCGAGCAAGGTCGGCACTTCGCCCAGCCAGAAGAAGCCGATCAGGGTGGCCACCGGCGAAACCAGATAGAGGAAGTTCGAAGCACGCGCGGCGGACAGGCGGGAAAGTGCCGTTGCCCAGGCGGCGTAGGCGATCAGGCTGGGCACGATGCCGAGAAAGATGACAGCGCCGAGACCGGCGGTATCGGCGACCGCCGCCTGCGCAAGGCCGCTCGGCAGGAAGGGCGCCAGGCAGAGCGCGCCAAGCACCATGTTCGAGGCCGAGATCGTCAGCGGGTGATGGCGCGCAAACAGCGGCTTCTGGACGATGGTGTTGACGGCCGAGCACAGCGCCGAGCCGAGGACAAGCAACGCGCCATTGTTGAAATGCAATCCTTGCCCCTCGCCCATGGCGATGATGCCGATACCGGCGAAGGACAGGAATGTGCCGGCCCAGGCAAGGCCTGAGAAGCGTTCGCCGAGCAGCGCCATGGCCATGATGGCGGTGAAGATCGGGCTGACATTGATGATGAAGCCGGCGGCACCGGCCGAAACGGTCAGCTCGCCAAAATTGAGCATCACCGTGTACAAGGCGACGAAAATGGAGCCGCCGAAAGCAAAGCGCCAGAGTTCGTCGAGCCTGGGCAGAGCCGGCCGCTTGATGGCAAGGAAGATCGCCGCCGGAACCGCAGCGATGGCAAAGCGCAGCGCGCCAAGCTCCAGCGGCCCGAAGGCGGCGAGGCCGGCGCGGATCGCCGGAAAAGCAGAGGCCCAGCCAACCACCGTCAGCGCCACCGCGATGACCGCTGTGGTATCCATCCGCTGTGTCGGATTCAACGTGCCGGTGTAAACGCTCATCTCGGTGTCCCCACGATTCAATGCCATGAAACAGAGAAAACGCCATAGTGAGCCGGTTGACAAACGAACAAATCGAGGATCACCTGTGACTATGGATCACAGCTTAGACCCGATGCTGCCGCTTGAAACCTTGCGCGCCTTCGATGCCGCGGCGCGCACCGGCAGCTTTTCGGCGGCGGCCGAGAAGCTCAACATCACCCATGGCGCCGTCAGCCGGCAGATCGCCAAGCTCGAGGGCTGGCTCGGGCTGAAAGTGTTCGATCGCGGCGCGCGCGGCGTCTCGCTGACCGTCGAGGGCAATCGCCTGCATCTGCGCACCACCGAAGCCTTCGCCCTGATCGCCAGCAATTCGGATCGCTGGATCGAGCCGCGCGGCACGGCGGTGGTGCGGCTGACCTCGATCCCCTCGGTCAGCGGGCTGTGGCTGATGCCGCGCATGGCGGTGCTGGAGAACCACCCGTCCAAGCTGCGCATCGTGCTCGACGTCGACATCCGCCAGGGCGATCTTGCCGACGAGGGTATCGACCTTTCGATTCGCTGCGGGCGCGGCCGCATTCCGGGCCGGATCTCGGTGCAACTTTTCGAGGAATATGTGTTCCCGGTCGCCTCCCCGGAATTGGCCAAGGAGATCGGCCGCGGAGATCCTGCCCGGCTGCTCAAATTTCCGGTGATCAACGATTCCGACGCTTCGGCCTGGCGCGCCTGGTTTGCGGCGCAGGAAATGGACTATCGGCCGCGGCCGCACGATCGCCGTTTCGAGGATTACAATCTCGTACTCGACGCCGCCGCGCACGGGCTCGGCATTGCGCTGGCGCGTCCGCCATTGACGGTGGATCAGTTGAACTCGGGCCGCATCGTCGCCGTAGACGAACGCAGTGCGCTCAGCCCGATATCCTACTGGCTCGACCGGCCGCTGGGGCGGCCGCGCGCTGCCGCCGCCGAGCTCGCCCGGCGCATCGCAGTCCAAGCCGGGCTGGCAGCGGAGAAGATCGGGCAGTTTATCACGGCTGAGGAATGAGATGCCGGGCATCCGCTTTGCCGGCTTGTTCGAGCAAGTGTCACGGGAAACAGAACCAAGCAAGGCCAACCAAGCTTGACCTCGCCGCAATTTGTGGCGATGACATCGTCATGAATTTCGGCACCACCCCATGATGAACCGGTTCGAAGGCCCCGGCGGCAAGGAAGCCCGCATCCGCTACCTCGACGGCGACTTCCAGGTGACCAGCCCCGGCGCCTTCGTGCGCTGCGCGGTGACCGGCGAGAGCATTCCGCTCGACGAGCTCAAATACTGGAGTGTCGCCAGGCAGGAACCCTATTTGAATGCCGCCGCCTCGCTGCGCCGTGAGATCGAAGCGCATCCGGAACTGCGCCGCCGACGGTAGTCTGACGCAAATGGAAGTCGCCCCGCTGCGATCCTTTGCGCCCCTCTCTGCCCCGAAGTCAGGCCGACAACACCGGCCTCAGAGGTTATCTCACAACAAAAAACCCGCCTCGGGGCTCGAGCGCGGGTCGTCGGCGAATCATCACCATGTCCAAATTAGTAGCATAGCTGCATTAGTAGCATAGCTGCCGGCACAAAGCAAGAACAAAATATGCCGCGACCAGCGGAAAGATGCAAAATCCCCGTCCCCGCATCGCCTCGGTGCTCAGCTGCTGGTCAGCCTCTCAGCCGGCGCTGCCGCCATGCATCCAGTGTCTCGTCGATGATGCGTTGCGGCACGTGGTCGAGCTCGAAGACGGTGTCGATCTCCAGCACGTCGAGCCGGTCGAGGAATTCCGGCGGCGCTGCGCCATGACGCAGGCGGGCAGCGTCCTTGGCGGTGGTAATGAGGCCAAGCCCGGCTTTACGCGCCGTCGCCGCCAATTCGGCAAGTTCGTCCTCGCCATAGAAATGATGGTCAGGAAACGATTTGGTCAGCGCAAGCTCGCCGCCGGCCTCGCGGACAGTGTCGAAAAACTTGTCGGGATGACCGATGCCGGCGAACGCCAGGAACCGCCTGCCGGCCAGCGTCACCTTGCTGCTCGGGGCGGTGTGCGCCTCGAAGATCGGCCTCCCGGCGCGCGCTGCCTGGCGCACGACCGTGTCGGCCGCGGTGCCCTCGCCCATCTTCAGCAACGCGCTGGTGAAGACCAGCTGGTCGACGATGTTTGCCCGCAGCGGCCCGCCGGGGATGACGCTGCCGTTGCCGATGCCATAGCGCGCGTCGACGACGACCAGCGCATAGTCGATGTGGATGCGCGCGCTCTGAAAACCGTCATCCATGATCAGGAAATCGCAGCCGAGCTTTTCCAGCAGAAGTCTGGCGCCGGCGGCCCGGTTCGGCGTCACCGCGACCGGCGCGTGTTCGGCCAGAAGCAGCGGCTCGTCGCCGACATGCTTGGCGGCGTCGTGGTGCGGATCGACGATATGCGGCTGCGCAAAGGAGCCACCATGGCCGCGCGACAGGAAACCGGGATTGAGCTGCATGCGCCGGGCCTGTTCGGCCAATGCGATCGCCACCGGCGTCTTGCCGGTGCCGCCGACGGTGAAGTTGCCGACGCAGAGCACCGGCGCCTCGACCTTTTCGCGCGGCGCGTGCCGCATGCGGCGACCGGCGACAAGCGCATAGACGGCGGAGAGCGGCGACAGCGCCGTGACCCGCCAGTCCGGCTCTTCCCACCAGAAGGGTGGCGCTTCCGAGGTCACGTCAGCGCCCGTTTGCGCCCTTCAGGCGCGACTTGACGACCAGCGGCTGGATATAAGGCTCGAGCGACCTAAGCGTGTGTGCCAGCGCACCGCGCATCTCGTCGACGGTCGCCGCACCCGCCGCCATCATCTCATGGCGGGCCGCCTCGTTGGTCAAAAGGAAATTGACTGCGCCGGCCAGCATATCACGGTCGCGCACCAGCTTGGCGCCGCCACTGTCGAGCAGGCGCTGATAGGCCTCGCGAAAATTCTGGACGTTGCGGCCGGCAAGCACCGCCGTCTCCAGCATGGCCGGTTCCAGCGGGTTCTGGCCGCCCTCGGAAGTGAGCGAACGGCCGACAAAGGCGATTTCCGTCAGCCTCAGATAAAGCCCCATCTCGCCGATCGTGTCGCCGAGCAGGATATCGGTATCGGCGGTGATCCTGTCGCCCTTGCTGCGCTGCGCCAGCTTCAGGCCCATGCCGGAAATCTGCGCGGCCAGCTGCTCGGCGCGATCGGGATGGCGCGGCACGATGATGGTTAAAAGCCCGTGATGCCGCTTGTGCAGCATGGCGTGAACTTCCGCGGCGACCACCTCTTCGCCGTCATGGGTCGAGATCGCCGCCCAGGTCGGGCGGGCGCCGATCTGGCGTTTCAGCGCCGACAGCGCCCGTTCGTCGACCGGCGGCGGCGCGGTGTCGACCTTGAGATTGCCGGATACGGTGACCGGCCGGGCGCCGAGCGAAAGGAAGCGCTCGCCATCGAGATCCGACTGGGCGACGACATGGGCGAGATTTTCGAACAATGCTTCGGCGATGTTGGCGCGCTTCTTCCAGGATTTGAAGGAGCGGTCGGACAGCCTGCCATTGACCAGAACCTGCGGCACGCGGCGGGCGCCGAGTTCCAGGATGGTCATCGGCCAGATCTCCGATTCGGCGATGATCGCCAGGTCCGGCTGCCAATGGTCGAGGAAGCGGCTGACCGCCGGCTTGAGGTCGAGCGGCACATATTGGTGGATGATGCGGTCACCCAGACGTTCTTCGGCGACCTGTGCCGAGGTGACCGTGCCCGTCGTCAGGACGATGTTGACGCCGTAATCGAGAATGCTCTCGACCAGCGGCACGACGGCGATGGTCTCGCCGACGCTGGCTGCATGGATCCAGATCACCGGGCCTTCGGGGCGCTCGCGTCCGGCGACGCCGTAGCGTTCGCGCCGGCGAATGCGATCCTCCTTGCCTCTGGACGTGCGCCAGGCGACATAAGGCCCGGCCAACGGGTAGGCGGCGGCCCCCGCGAAACGGTATGCGGTCAGGAAGGCGCGCGCCCAGCGCACACTCATTTCGAACCGTCCACAAGGCGATAGGCCTCGGCGGTTGCGGCATTGAGCGAGGCCGTAACCTCCTGGCGCTTGCGTTCCATTTCCGTCGCGTCGGCGTTGGCCGGCACGAAGACAGGCGTGCCGACGACGATCGAGGAGCGGCCGAAGGGCAGGTTGATCGTCGTCTTGTCCCAGCTGCCCTCGATCACCTTGCGGCGGCTGGTGGCTATCGCGGCAGGCAGGATCGGCCGGCCGGACAGCCGCGCCAGAAGAACGACACCGAGCCCCGCATCGCGCGGCGTGCCGTGGGGAATATCAGCAATCATGGCGACGTTCTTGCCGGTGGCGAGCGACTTTTTGAGGGCGATGAGCGCCTTGGCGCCGCCCTTGTCGAGATGCCTTGCGCTTTCGCGCCCGCCGGAGCCGCGCACCGCCTCGATGCCGAATTTCTCGACCATCAACGCGTTGAGCTCGGCATCGGCGCTGCGCGACACCATGGCAACCAAGGGCCGTCCTTTGGGATAATAGGCCGGGGTCAGCAGATGCTGGCCGTGCCAGAGCGCGATGATCCCGGGCTCGAGCTGCGCATAGGCGCCGCCGGAAAATTTCGCCGATCCGTCGACCATGCGGTTGGTCAGGCGGACAAGGCGGACGAAATACGCAAACAGGGCGGCAATGGCATTCTTGACGAATCGCGACTGCGCCAGCGGTTCGCGGATCTTGCGCCAGAACGTCTTCGGCTTGCGACGTCTGACCGCCGACCGCGGGGCTGATCGCTTCACCGATTCATGGTTCATCGATATCAACCGGCAGCCTTGTTTTCGGGGTCGAGCAGCCGGTGCAGGTGAACGACGAAATAACGCATATGGGCATTGTCGACGCTGGCTTGCGCCTTGGCCTTCCAGACGGCGTGCGCCGATTGATAGTCCGGATAGATGCCGACGATGTCGAGCGCGTCGAGATCGCGAAATTCGGTGCCGCCCAGCTTCTTGAGTTCGCCGCCGAACACCAGGTGCAACAGCTGTTTCTTTCCGTCTTCAGCGGCCATGTCGATCCTTCACATATCGTGAGTTGGGACAGGTCTAGACCAAAGCTGCCGACTTTGGAACCGTTGATAATGTTCAATTGTCCAGCCCGGCGATGACGCCGGCGAGCACGGTGAGGAGTTCGCCACTGCCGGCGGCGAGCGACCCGTGGCGGATCACCTCGCCGGCATAGAGCGGTGCGCGGCCGTGCCGATCGAGCAAGGCGCCGCCTGCCTCGCGCAGGATGAGGTCGGCCGCGGCGATGTCCCAGTCATGCGCGTTGGCCTTGACGAAGGTGGCATCGAGCTGGCCGCCGGCGATCATCGCCAGCCGGTAGGCGAGCGAAGGAATATAGGGCACGCGCTTCAGCCGTTTGTGCCATCTCGCCGGCATCAGGTCGATCATCGGCTTCGGTCCGGCGATTTCGGCCGTTTCCGTCGGCGGACGCACGCCGATGCGCTTGCCGTTCAGGAATGCGCCCTCGCCGGGCAGCGCCCAATAGATTTCGCCCTTCGCCGGGCAGTCGAGCACGCCGGCAAGCGTGCGGCCGTTCTCGACCACCGCGACGCTGACGCACCACGTGGGCAGGCCCTCGAGGAAGCCGCGCGTGCCGTCGATCGGATCGACGACGAAGGTGCGGCGCGCGACAAGCCTTACCGGGTCGTCGACGGTTTCCTCCGACAGCCAGCCATAGTCCGGCCGGGCCGCCAGCAAGGTCTCGCGCAGATATTTGTCGGCGGCGTGGTCGGCTTCGCTGACCGGCGAGGTGCCGCCCTTCATCCACACTTGCGGGTTGTTGTTGAAGTAGCGCATAGCGATGAGGCCCGCCTCGCGGGCAGCGTCGCGCAGCAGCGGCAGGTCTTCAGCAGCGCCGGCCGAGACGACCGGATCAAGCTCCGGCAAGGGTCATTCCTTCGATCAAAAGCGTGGGTGCAGCGGTGCCGAAATTGCGGTCGAGATCACTCGCCGGAACCATGTTGAGGAACATGGTCTTCAAATTGGAGGCGATGGTCACCTCAGCAACGGGATAGGCCAGCTCGCCATTTTCGATCCAGAAGCCGGAAGCGCCGCGGCTATACTCGCCTGTCACCATGTCGACGCCCTGGCCGAACACTTCGGTGACGTAAAAACCGGTCTTGAGCGACTTGATCAGCTCTTCCGGCGTGTTTTCGCCGGGCTCAATGGCGAGATTGGTCGATGACGGCGAGACCGAGGAGCCGTTGCGCGAGCCGCGCCCATTGGTGACGAGGCCTAGTTCCCGCGCCGCCGAGGTCGACAGGAACCAGTGGTTGAGCACGCCCTTGTCGACCATGAACAGTTTTTCGCCCTCGACGCCTTCGCCGTCGAATGGGCGCGAGGCCTGTCCGCGGCGCCGGAGCGGCTCGTCGCTGACGGTGATTGCGGCCGAAGCTACTTTCTTGCCCATCATGTCGCGCAGAAAGCTGGTCTTGCGCGCCACCGCGGCGCCATTGATGGCACCTGCGAGATGGCCGGCAATGCCGCGCGCCACGCGCGGATCGAACACCACGTCGACCGGCCCGGTCGCAGCCTTGCGCGCGCCAATGCGGCGTACGGCACGCTCACCGGCCTTGCGGCCGATGTCTTCCGGCGCGTCGAGATCGGAAAAATGCTGGCGCGAGGAGAATTCGTAATCGCGCTCCATGCCGGTGCCCTCGCCGGCGATCACGCTGGTCGAGCGCGAAAAGCGCGAGGCGACATAATGGCCGACAAAACCGTGCGAAGTGGCGAGCACCAGCCCGCCAAGCCCGGCACTGGCACCGCTGCCGGCCGAATTGGTGACGCCCTTGACGGCAAGCGCCGCCGCCTCCGCGGCAAGGGCTGCTTCCTTCAATCGGTCGGCCGAAACCTCGGTGGCATCGAACAGATCGAGGTCGCGTGGCTTCTTGACCAGCAGGACCGGATCGGCGAGACCCTGATAGGGATCCTCAGGCGACACTTTGGCCATGGCGACGGCGCGCTCGGCCAGCATGTTAGGGTCGGACGCGGCCGTTGCCGAGACGCTCGCCACCCGCCTGCCGACGAAGACACGCAACGAGACGTCCTCGCTCTCGGACGCCTCTGTGCCTTCGACCTTGCCGAGCCGGACCGACACGCCGGTCGAACGGCCGCGCACCGCGACCGCATCGGCGGCATCGGCGCCGGCCCGTTTGGCAGCCTCGACCAGGGCCGCGACGCGATCGGTCAATTTCGCTGCGTCGAGCGTATCGGTCATGCACATAATCCTGTTTATTTGCGGCCGGCTGCAGGGGCAACCGCTGATGCACCATCTATTGTCCCGGTGCGCTTTCTGCAATGGGAGAAGGCAATCAGATGCATCGGCTGAGGTCGGCGCGACCGATCTATAGCGCCGTCCGTTCTTCTTGACGCACATAAAGACCATGTAGATCTTTGATCTTGCGCATTAGGCTGGTCTGATCAACCGGAAGGCGTGACCTTCGATCGGTCAGGCGCGGAAGCGATCAGCCGAAAACGTCGCGACACGCCCTGGATCGCCGCGACCACTGATCCGCTCGGCAACCAGGCGTGCAGTGATCGGAGCGAGTGTCAGGCCGAGGTGGCCGTGACCGAAAGCGTGGATCACCCTGGAGCTGGCGCGCGACGGACCGATAACCGGCAGGGAATCGGGCAGCGACGGCCGGAACCCGAGCCATTCGGATGAGGGCTGGCCGAGTTGGGGAAAGAATTGCCGGACACCGCGATCGAGCAGTGCCAGCCGGCGCGGATTTGCCGGCGCTGCAAGCCCGCCGAGTTCGACTGTTCCGGCAACACGCAGCCGGCCGGTCATCGGCGTCATGTAGAAGCCGAGATCGACAGGACAGACCGGACGATTGAGCACAGGCGCTTCGGTCGGGAATTCGAGATGATATCCGCGTTCGGTCTCGAGCGGGATCCTGTCGCCGGCCTGCATCGCCAACGCCTGTGATTTCGCGCCCGCGGCGATCACCACCGTGTTCGCCTTGACGCGAAAGCCGGAACCGCTGAGCCTGACACCGTCCGCCTCGACCCGCAGTCCGGTTATCTCAGCCTGCGCCACCGAAACGCCGCTGTCGGTCGCGGCATTGAGCAACCGCCGCATCATTTTCTTCGGATCGGTGACATTCATCGAGTCCGGGAAGTACAGTCCGCTGGCCCCGGTTGGGGGGAGGCCGGGCTCCAGCGCGGCCACCGCTGCTGGCGTCAGAACGTCTTGATGGACGCCAAACCCGGCGCGTAGCGCCCTGCCGCCGGCAGCCTTGGCGAAATCGCTCTCGCGACGATACAAGTACAGACAGCCATTGCGTCGCAGCAGGTCTGCCATGCCGGCCTCCTCCACCATCTCCTCCCGGGCGGGCAGGGCTTCGGCAAGAAGCCCCGCGAGTGCCAGCGCATTGGCGCGCGTGGCGGCTGGAAGCGACTGCCGCACGAAGCGGAGCAGCCAGGGTGCGACCTGGAAAAATGCTGCCCAGCGCAGCGCGAAGGGGCTGTCCGGATCGAGAAGCAGTTTTGGCAACGAGCGCAGCACGGCCGGATTGCCTACCGGCATGCAGGCATATTCGGCAAGCGTTCCAGCATTGCCGAAAGAGGCGCCGGAGCCCGGCTCATTGGCGTCTATGAGCAGGACTTCGCGACCGTCAACTGCGAGCCGGAGTGCCGTCGCCAGTCCAACAACGCCGGCACCGATGATGGCGATGTCAGTGGTCTCAGATGTTGCCACCACCGTATCCTTGACCATGATGTTCCGAAACCCTGCTCCCACCTTTTGGGATCATGATCTAGACGAAGCCAGGCAATTGCAGATGGCCGGCCGATAACAGTTCGGCCATCGTGTTCAGGGCCGTGCGCAGATCGTCGAGCGAGCGCGCGGCGCCGACATTGATACGCACGCCGTGCTGTACCGGCTCGCGCCCAACCGCGAAGGCATCACCCGGGAGCACGGCAACGCCACGTTCCAGGCAGGTACGAGCGAAACCCGCGCCCCGCCACGGCTCCGGAAGGCGCAGCCAGGCATGCGTCGAGGTTGGGTGGTTCTGGACATCGTAGCGGCCGAGGATTTCGGTGAGGATGGCCTGGCGCTGGCGAAGCTCCTGCTTCTGCGTTTCTATGATGCGCGCCGCCAAGCCCTCTTCTATCAGCCGCGCGCCGATCAGTGCAGTCAAAGGACTGATGCTCCAGCAGTTGATGCGCAAAGCCGCTGCAACCTGGCCGGCTATGGCGCGTGGCGCGATAACAAAACCGAGCCGCAGCCCTGGGGCAAGGCATTTCGACAAGGCGCCGACGTGAACCGTCAATTCGGGCTCGAGGCTGGCAAGCGATGGCGGCGGATTGTCTGCCAGCGGGCGGTAGACATCATCCTCGATGATGAGGACGTTGTGGCGGCGGGCCACAGCCACCAGCTCGTGCCGGCGTTCCTCGACCAGCGTGATGGTGGTCGGATTGTGAAGCGTGGGGACCAGGAAGACCGCGCGTGGGCGAAGCTGCGCGCAGGCCGCGTCGAACGCGTCGGCCCGCATGCCGCCACGGTCCATGGCGACGCCTCTCAGATCGAGCCCATGCACCCGGCACAGTGCATTGATGCCCTGATAGGTCACTTCGTCGGCGAGCACGACCTCGCCCTGCCTGGTCACCGCCCCAAGTACGCAATCCAGCCCATGCTGGGCGCCCGCCGCCAGCACCACGCGGCCGGGATCGCCTTCCCCCGCCACCGGTCGCATCCACTCGGCGATTGCCGCCCGCGCCCAAAGCGGCCCCTCGGGCGGGTGATAGTCCTGAAGCGTGGCGTAGTGCCGGTCCTTGGACAGGCGCGGCAATAACAGCCCCAACGCGTCGAGATAGGCCGACGTCGCAGGTCTGTTGACGGAAAGATCGATGACGCCGGTGTCGTCGCTCGGCGCTGACACGAAACCTGGCCTTTCGCCGCCGTTGCGGGCAGCGACCGTTGTGCCGCGTCCGGGCCGCGCGTCGAGCAGGCCGCGCTGCTGGAGCGTCGACAATGCGCGCGTCACCGTGGTGACATTGATGCCCAGTGCGCGGGCGATCTCGCGCTGTGGCGGCAGGCGGTCGCCAACCGCAAGCGTGCCGGACGTGATTCGTTCGGCAATAGCGTCGGCAAGGCGGCGATAGACCGGGCCTTCATCCGAGGCGAGTTGCAGGTCCTGAAGCATGCGGATTGGCGGATTCGGTGTGTTGACACTTTGGCTACCGGCGCATCTAGCATAAGACAACGCTCCGGACAATAGCGCTTGTCTGACGCCTACTCTCAAAATCCGATCGAAAAATCTCACACAACTTAGAAAAAATCGGCTTGACGGCCAAACTTGTCTGCATCTATGGTTCTTTAGAGATCGATTGTGTGAGCATACAAGTTTGGTTTGCCGCCATTGTGCGGCAGCGTCATGCGAGACCGACACATGCACGGCAAGCACCACCTCGTTTCAACAAGCAGCCTCTGCCGCAGCTCGACGGATTTCCGTTCGTGACCGTCCAACCGGCAGCGCTGGCAGGCGCCGATTCGGCAGCGGGCGCCGATGCCGGCAGCCATGGATTTGTCGAGTTTGTCGGCGTCGAGAAATCCTATGACGGCCGGACCTTCGCGGTAACGCGGCTGAACCTCGGCGTGGCGCGCGGCGAGTTCCTCACCCTTCTCGGCCCCTCCGGTTCGGGCAAGACGACGACGCTCAACATGCTTGCCGGGTTCGAACGGCCGACCAGCGGCGTCATCACGCTTGAAGGCCGGTCGGTCGACAGGCTGCCGCCGTATCAACGCAACATCGGCATGGTGTTCCAGAACTACGCCCTATTTCCTCACATGAGCGTCGAGGAAAACGTCGCCTTCCCGCTTTCCGTCCGCAAGATCACCAAGGCGGACATTTCCTCCCGCGTCGGCCGCGCGCTCGACATGGTGCGGCTGCGGCAGTTCGGCGACCGGCGGCCGGCACAGCTTTCCGGCGGTCAGCAGCAGCGCGTCGCGCTTGCCCGCGCGTTGGTGTTCGAGCCGAGCCTGGTGCTGATGGACGAGCCGCTCGGCGCGCTCGACAAGAAGCTGCGCGAGCACATGCAGCTCGAAATCAAGCAGCTGCACACAATGCTCGGCGTCACCATCGTCTATGTGACACACGACCAGAGCGAGGCGCTGACGATGTCGGACCGCGTCGCCGTCTTCAACAATGGCGGGATTGCCCAGCTCGGTTCGCCGGATGATCTCTACAACGCGCCGCAAACTTCGTTTGTCGCAAGCTTCATCGGCGAGAACAATACGCTGCTCGGCAAGGTCGAACGCGTCTCTGGCAAGGAGTGCCGCGTCGCGCTGGACGGTGGTGGTTCGATCACAGCGCTCGCCATCGGAGTTGCGGAGGGCGCAGCCTGCCATGTCGCCATCCGCCCGGAGCGGCTGAAGCTTGCACCCGCTTCGAAAGGAGCAAATGGGCTGGCCGGCACGGTCGATGGCCGCATCTATCTCGGCGACCACCAGCGTCTTTTGGCCAGGCTGGAAAACGGACAGGTGCTGACCGTCAAGGTCGGCCCCGAAACGACCATGGGCAACGGGGAACCGGTCACGGTTTCCTGCGCGCCCAACGACTGCCGTGCCTTTCCGGCCGATGCCGGAACAGGCGGTTCCATCTCGAAAACAGGGGAATAAGAACAATGAAAATCACAAAAGCCCGGCTGTTCGCCTTCGCGGCAGCCACAGCATTCATCACGTCAGGACATGTCGCCTTCGCCGACGAGCTTTCGATCATGGCCAGCGGCGGCGCCTGGCAGGATGCCCAGCGCAAGGCATGGTTCGAGCCGTTCAGCAAAGAGACCGGTGCCAAGATCGTCGAGCAGGAATATCTTGGCGATCTCGGCAAGGTCAAAGCCATGGTCGATACCGGCAACGTGCCGATCGACCTGGTGACGGTCGAGACCGCGACCGTGCTGCAGGGTTGCGACGCCGGCATTCTCGAGCGCCTCGACTATTCCAAGATCGCGCCGCGCGAAAAGTTCCTCGAAGGCTCCGCGCTCGACTGCGGCGTCGGCCTCGACGCCTATGGCGACGTGCTCGCCTATGACCCCAACGTGCTGAAAGAGGCCCCGACCTCGGTGCTCGACATCTTCGACACGACCAAGTTTCCGGGCAAGCGCGCGATGCGCAAGTTCCCGGCGCAGAATTTGGAATGGGCGCTGATGGCCGATGGCGTCGCGCCGGCCGATGTCTACAAGGTGCTGGCCACGCCGGAGGGCGTCGACCGCGCCTTCAAGAAACTCGACACCATCAAGAAAGACATCGTCTGGTGGGATGCCGGCGCACAGCCGCCGCAGCTCCTCGCATCCAAGGAAGTGGTGATGACCACCGCCTGGAACGGCCGTATCCAGAATGCGATCGACAAGGACGGGGCGCCATTCAAGATCGTCTGGAACAACCAGATCCTCGAATACGACATGATCGCCATTCCGAAGGGCGCCAAGAACCCAGAGCTGGCCTACAAATACCTTGCCTATATCAGCCAGCCGGAAAACAACGCCAAGCTCGCCAGCTACATCACCTATGGGCCGGTGCGCACCGATGCAGCTTCCTTTGTCGCGCCGGACGCCCTGCCCAAATTGCCGAACGCGCCTGACCACATGACCGCTTATCTGGTCGCCGATACCGAATTCTGGGGCGACTATGGCGAGGATCTGGTCAAGCGTTTCAACGCCTGGCTCGCGCAGTAGGAAAAATGACGGCGCTTGAGCCCACGAAGCTGGACCGGCCGCACATCGCGCGCGACCGGCCGGCCGCCGATGCCAACGCGGCGAAATCCGTCACGGCAAAACTTCGGCGCGCCGAGTTCGGCGACCGATTGCGGTCGCTGGTGCTGGCGGCGCCTTTGCTGGTGCTACTGGCGCTGAGCTTCGGCATCCCGATCGTCCTGCTTCTGTCGCGCGCCGTCTATGATCCGACGATTTTCGACGCCTTGCCGCAGACCAGCCAAGCGCTGCGCGGCTGGAACGGCGCGGGACTGCCCGGCGACGCCGCCTTCCTGGCCCTTGCCGCCGACCTCCGCGACAATCAGGCCAAGGGCACCGCCTACGAACTTGCCAAGAGCCTCAACGCCCGCCTGCCCGGTGCGCGCAGTCAGGTGCTCAAGACGGTACGCCAACTTGAGGCTGCCGACAGGCCCCCGCTTGAGGTGATGAAAGCGGTGCCGTTCTGGTCGGCGCCGGGCACGTGGCCGGTCATCGAGAGCGGCACCCATAGCGTGACGTCGTTCTACTTGCTGAGCGCGCTTGATCTGCGCTGGAACGCCGATGGAGGCATTGAAAGAGTGCCGCCGGAACAGGCGATCTTCCTGCAGGTATTCATGCGCACATTCTTCGTCGCCGCGGCGGTGACGCTCGCCACGCTGATTCTGGGCTTTCCCCTCGCCTACCTCATCGCCTCGGTGCCCAAGGGCCTCGCCGCCATCCTCATCGTCGCGGTGCTGCTGCCATTCTGGACGTCGATCCTGGTGCGAACCGCGGCCTGGACCGTGCTCCTGCAGAAATTCGGCCTGGTCAACGACCTGCTGCTGTGGCTCGGCATTGCCGACGACCGGCTCGACCTGATGTACAGCCGCGTCGGCCTGATCATCGCCATGACCCACATCCAGCTGCCGTTCACGCTGCTGCCGATCTACAGCGTCATGCGCACGATCCAGCCGTCGCAGATGAGGGCCGCCTATTCGCTTGGCGCAAAACCCTTAACCGCATTCCGCCGCGTCTACCTTCCGCAGGTCTTTCCGGGCGTGATGGCGGGCTGTTTGCTCACCTTCATCCTCTGCCTTGGCTACTACATCACCCCGGCGCTGATCGGCGGCGCCAGCGACCAGTTGATCAGCAACTTCATCGCCAACTACGTCAATGTCGAACTGAACTGGGAGATGGCGGCAGCGCTGAGCTTCATCCTGCTCGTCTTTACCGTGGCGCTGTTCGGCATCTTCGCCCGTATCCTCGGCCTCGACCGCCTCAAGCTGGTATAGCCATGTTGTTGTCTCCCTATCCAACCCTTGGTGAGCGCGTCCGCATCGGGCTGCTGTGGCTGTGGTGCGGCATGGTGATCCTGTTCCTCCTCGTGCCGATCCTCATTCCCGTCCCCTTGTCGTTCAACAGCGGCGCCTTCTTCATCTTTCCGCTGGAGGGATTTTCGACGCGCTGGTACGCGGTCGTGCTCGGAACCCAACGCTGGCAATCGGCGATCGGCAACAGCCTGATCGTTGCGTTCGGGACGACGCTGATCGCAACGATACTCGGTACGTTGACGGCGATTGCGCTTTCGGACGAAAAGTTTCCCGGCCGCCGCATCGTCATGCCGCTGCTGCTGTCGCCGCTGATCGTGCCGGTGGTGATCACCGCCGTCGGCTCATATCTGTTCTATGCCCGCGTCGGCCTGGCCAGCACCTATGCCGGCATCATCCTGGCGCACACCGCGCTCGCCAGCCCGTTCGTCGTCATCACGGTGGGAGCGAGCCTCACCGGCTTCGACCGCAATCTGATGCGCGCTGCAGCCATCTCCGGAGCAAAGCCCATCACATCGTTCTTCAGGGTGATGCTGCCGCTGATCCTGCCCGGCGTGCTGTCAGGGGCCGCTTTCGCCTTTGTCACCTCGTTCGACGAGGTCGTCGTGGTGCAGTTCCTGGCCAGCGCCAATCAGCGCACCATGCCGCTCGAAATGTTCATCGGGCTGCGCGAGAAGCTCTCCCCGGCAATCACCGCCGCCGCCACGCTGATGATGGGGCTGTCGATCATCCTGCTCGTCGTCGCTAATCTTCTGGCCCGCCGTGGCAGGCAGCGACCGCGCATCGAGTGAAGGCATACGAGCCCTATCAGGCGGGCGCCGCGACGGCGGCACCGCTGGCGGCGTCGGCGCTAGTCGAAGATGCGGCGTGTGCGACAGTCAGCCTGTAGAGTTGGGATCGGCTGGATCCACCCACGGGCGGCCCAATCGTGTCACCATCGCCGCGTACCCAACGGCACCTGCCGCCCAAAGGAAGATGCCAAGCTCTTTGACAGCGTCTTCGGCGATGTCGACCGCCGAACCCGGGCTAGGAAACAGCTCTCCCAGCTGGTCGATCGCTGCTGACATCGCGAGTAAGAAGCCTGCGGCCACAAATACCATCGTGCCGTCGAATGTCTTCCGTCGCAGCCGAAAGAACCAGAACAACCCGGCGACGGCGTAGGCAATCATCGTAACAATCTCTGGTATCGCAACAACCGGCAGCACGTCCTCATGGATCAACAACAGGTCATCGAGGCCCATGACCAGGGTAAGGCCGCCGAGAAACGTGCAATCCCATCGGTGCGTGAGCAGGCCAGCAAACAGGGTCGCCGCGCCGGTGCCGATCCATAGTGAAGCACCGAGGGACGAAATCCACCCCGTATAGAAGCCGACATCGGCGGCTGCAGATGGATCTCGATAGAAGATTGTAGCGTCCAGACCAAGAATTTGCGCGACGAACAGCGCGGCCAAGAGCATCACAACGTTAATCGCTGCGGCCGCAAGTATGACCAAGCGCCAGGACATTGTCCATTCGCCGCCATGCTTTGTGTTCAGCGCGTTCTTGTCTGGCATTGTGCCGAAGGCCATTCTGAGTACGATGGCGGCTAGCTCCGCTGCGCCGAGAACTCCGCCAGCACTATGCCGGCCCACCAAGAGCGCGGCAACACACGGAAGGGTTGCAGCGCTTCGCCCATGACGAGGTCGTCATGGTGCAGTTCCTCGCCAGTGCCAACGGCCTGCGCGAAAAGCTCTCCCGGCAGTCACCGCCGCCGCCACGCTGATGATGGGTCTGTCGATTATCCTGCTCGTCGTCGCTAATCTTCTGGCCGACGCAGCCAGCGGCGGCCTGGCCTGACCATCTAATTGGTTGCAAATCTGATGCGTCGGTCAGCCCAACCTGTCGTCAGGAGCCGGCCACCGGCGTCCAGATCACGTCGTCGATCCTGAGCGCGCCGGTGGCGAGCATCACCAGCCGATCGAAACCGAGCGCCGCGCCGCTTGCTTGCGGGATTATGGCGAGCGCGGCGAGGAAATCCTCGTCGATCGGGTAGCGTTCGCCATAGACGCGCTGCTTTTCGTCCATTTCGGCGGCAAAGCGCCGGCGTTGCTCGGCTGGGTCGGTCAACTCGCCAAAGGCGTTGGCGAGTTCGACGCCGCAGCAATAGAGCTCGAAGCGCTCGGCGGTGCGCGGATCGTCGGCGCTCGGCCGGGCCAATGCCGCCTCCGAGATCGGATATCCGAAAAGGATGGTGGCGCGTCCCTGCCCCAGCGCCGGTTCGATTTTCTCGACCATCACCCGGCTGAACAGGTCGGCCCAATTGTCGTCCGGCGCGGTCCGCAACCCGGCCTGGACCAGGGCGGCGTGCAACCCCGCGCGGTCGGTGCTGCCATCGGCTGCCACCGTCGCCAGCAGATCGATGCCGGCATGGCGCATGAAGGCTTCGGCGACGCTCAACCGTTCCGGCTCGGCGAACGGGTCGGCCTCGCGGCCGCGGAAGCCGAAGCGCTTTGCGCCCGCCCGTTCGGCCGCCAGCGCGACGAGCTCGGCGCAATCGTGCATCAGGCTCTCATAGATCTCGCCGACGCGGTACCATTCGAGCATGGTGAACTCCGGATGGTGCAAGGGGCCGCGCTCGCGGTTGCGCCACACAGCACCGAGGCTGAAGATGCGCTCCTCGCCGGCGGCAAGCAGTTTCTTGCAGGCGAATTCCGGCGAAGTGTGGAGGTAGAGCGGCTGGCGCGCGCCGTCCGGCCCGATCGCCTCGGTGGCAAAGGCCGACAGATGCGCTTCATTGCCGGGCGAGATCTGGAGGGCCGATGTTTCCACCTCGACGAAGTCGCGGCGGGCGAACCAGTCGCGCATGCTGGCGGCAATGGCATTGCGCAGGATCAGCCGCGGCCGGCGGTCGGCGTGGACATGCGGTGTCCACCAGGGCGAGGCGGCGGTCATCGACTTCAGGGGAATTGCACAGAGGGCTGGCGATTGCTGCCAAGATGCGCTAGGCCGCACGCAACGGCCTCTCCAGCCGATTTGCGCCAACAAATTTTAGCAGGATGGAAACCCGTGAAGGTCATCGCCAGCTCCTTACGTAAAGGCAACGTCGTCGAAAAGGACGGCAAGCTCTATGTGATCCTCTTTGCCGAAAACATTCATCCTGGCAAGGGTACGCCGGTCACCCAGCTCGACATGCGGCGTATCTCTGACGGGGTAAAGGTTTCCGAGCGTTACCGCACCACCGAGCAGGTCGAGCGCGCCTATGTCGAGGAGCGCGAGCACACGTTCCTCTATCGCGACGGCGAAGGCTTTCACTTCATGAACCCGGAGAGCTACGACCAGGTCGCGGTGCCGGAAAGCGTGGTCGGCGACATGGCCCCCTATCTGGTCGAAGGCATGCCGGTGCAGATCTCGCAGTACAACAACATCGCCATCTCGCTGGTACTGCCGCAGCGCGCCACTTTCGAGGTGGTCGAGACCGAGCCGGTGACCAAGGGCCAGACGGCGTCCTCATCGTATAAGCCGGCAACGCTGTCCAACGGCGTGCGCACCCTGGTACCGCCACACATCAGCGCCGGCACCCGCGTGGTGGTGATGACTGCGGATGGCGCCTATGTCGAGCGCGCGAAGGACTAGAGCGCGGCGGTCTTCAGACCGGTCAATGGCTTGTGCTAGCGCACGCCAAAGCGAAGCTCGCCGGCGGTCTCCTGACAGTTCGCGCTTCGATGCGGAAGCCCATCACCTCGTTGAGAACCGGTATTCTATCCAGAACTGGCTAAATTAGCAGTTTCTTGCATACCTTTGGAACTTTGTAGCTTTCGTTCCATTTTCAACCGCATGCGAGAGTCTGTGGTCCATGGCCCTGGAATGACGGTGAACAGGTCACCGCCTCGCTACTCGCTGGTCCTGCCCATCTACAATGAAGAACAGGTGCTGCCTCGGCTGATCGAGCGGATCAGTTCGCTTATCGGTCGGCTGGACGGCGAAACGGAGGCCATCTTCGTCGATGACGGAAGCCTCGATGGAAGCGTCGAATACCTCCAAAAGGTGGTTGCCGCCGAGCCGCGCTTTCGGCTGATCGAATTTTCCCGCAATTTCGGTCACCAGGTGGCGATTACCGCCGGTATGGACGCCGCTGCGGGCGATGCCGTCATCGTCATGGATGCCGACCTGCAGGACCCGCCGGAAGTCGTTCTCGATCTGATAGCTAAGTGGAAGGAAGGCTTCGAGATCGTCTATGCCCGCCGAGTCAAGCGCGAGGGCGAATCCTGGTTCAAGCGCTTTACGGCAAGTCTTTTCTATCGCCTGCTGGAGAAAATGACTTCGGTCGATATTCCGCGCGACGTCGGCGACTTCCGCCTGGTCGGCCGCAAGGCACTGGAAACCTTCAAGCGTATGCCCGAACATGACCGCTTCGTCAGGGGCATGTTCGGCTGGATGGGCTTCAAGCAGACGGCAGTGCCATTTGAGCGCCACGCGCGAACCCTGGGCCAGACCAAATACCCATTCTGGAAGATGATGCACCTTGCGGTTCACGGCATCGTCAGTTTCTCCGAGAAGCCGTTGCGCCTGGCGCTCTGGGGCGGACTGGCCATTTCCGCGCTTGCGGTGGTCTTTGGTGCCTACGCCATGTTTGCCTGGTTTTTTGAAGCCGGCATCATTGCCGGGTGGACATCCACGGTGGTGATCGTGTCGCTCCTGTGCGGCATTAATCTTTTCATGACCGGCGTGGTCGGGCTCTATGTTGGCAGCATCCACGCCGAGGTGAAACGCCGCCCGCTGTACGTGATCGATCGGCTCACCGGCTTCGACGAGGCGATGCGTGCCGTCTCTGGTGAGCGCCGCCGATCGTTTCACAAGCCCAGGAGTGGAGTCCCCGCCAATGGGCGAACTCTTCGACAGCTATAATTCCAACTATGGCGAGGCGGTCGAAGGGTCCATCCGGTTTTCCGGACTCAGGCACGACTTCTTCCTTGTCGCCAAGGCGGACCTGCTGCGGCGTCTGGTGGTCGAGCGAAAGCTTCGGCAGGGTGGGTCGGCTGTAACGGCGCTGGATGTCGGCTGCGGCGTCGGTTCGCTCCACCCCTACCTCGACGGCGCTTTCGACAGCCTCGATGGTTGCGACGTCTCGCAAGACTCGATTTTGCGCGCCAGCCAACACAATCCGCGTGTGGCCTACAGGACCTGCAGCACGCAGGGGCTGCCTTATGAGGACGGCACGTTCGATCTGGCTTTCGCCAGTTGTGTCGTCCATCATGTCTCGCGCGCTGTCTGGCTCGATTTCTTCCTGGAAATGCGGCGCGTCGTGCGGCCAGGCGGCGTCGCCTGCATCATCGAGCACAATCCCTATAATCCACTGACGCGTCTTGCGGTGTTTCGGTGTCCGTTCGACCACGACGCGGTCCTCCTCAACGCCGCCACCGCAGCGTCCCTCTTTCGGGCGACCGGCTTCACGGACATCCGATCCGAGCATTTCCTGCTGCTGCCGTCGGCAAGGCCCTTGGCCAGAAGAGTCGAGCGCGTATTCGCGCCTTTGCCGCTTGGAGCGCAGTATGCGTGCAGTGCGCATGTCTGAGCGCCGTTCGACCGGCGACGCCGGGCTGAGACTGCTGGCGCGCTTCGGGTCCGTCGGCATCGCCGCAACGATCCTTTATGCAGTGCTGGCCACCGCTTTGGCAAAATGGCAACGGTTCGGCCTCTCGCCGGTCGGTGCCTCGCTCGCGGCTTACACCGCAGCCGCCCTGTTTTCTTATCTTGCGCATAAGTTGGTAACCTTCGCATCGAGCGGATCGCATCGATCGGAAGCTCCGCGTTTTTTCTTGCTGACGGCGACAGGCTTCGCTGTGGCCTACGCCGCGCCGGCGCTTTTGACGGCCAAACTCGGCCTGCCGCCGATCATTGCCATTCTGGTTACATGCTTGCTTGTTCCAGCGGTCAATCTTCTCATGCTCGACCGGTGGGTTTTTGCGCAGCGAAGACCTGGCCAGCAACGTGATCGCCCGCCCTGACCCGGCTCAATGGGATCGAGCCGGAACGATAACAATTTGATGGAGCGCTTATAGATGTTGCTGGCGGCCGGACTTGGCGGAATGCCGTCGAGGTAGTCGAAGGCGATGTCGAATGTCTTGGCCTCGGCGAGGACCGCCGGTGGAATGACGAACGTGACCGTGCGTGGCTCTTTGCCAGACAGCGTCACCGCATGCACCCGAACGCCGTTCACCGAGATCACAACCCTTTGCGTGATCTGTGGTGGACGAATGACGGCGGCCATTTGCAGCGTGGCCGTCAGGCTGTCGCGGAGCGGCGGTATCTCCAGGCGAAGCCGCGAGGTCTCGCCCAGCGAATGGGTGCCGTCGGCTACCGGCCCCGACCAGCCACAGACCATCATGCCGGTTGCCTTTTTGGCTCCGTCGGACCGGAACGACACCGTCTCGCCATGTGTGTAGCTGCCGACCGCATCGCGATTGAGGCAGGTCGTCGTCCGATCAATGTAATAGGCGCGATAATCGGCATTGACGTTTGGATTGAGAGCAAGCGCAAGGATGATGATTTCCGCCCCGGCCAGAACCGCCGCCAGCGTGTAGCCGCCAAGCGAGGCCGCGCGCCGATGCGGGCCCGGAGTGCTAGACCAGGGCAAGATAGCCCCCGATCCACGCCACGGTCATGAAATAACAGGCGCTGAGGAAGAGGCCCAGAGCCGCAAGATAAGTCAGCTTCGACGCCGACAGCAGCATGGCCAACACCATTGTCAGAGGCGCAAGCCCAACGACGTATCTGACCATCGAGGCCAGGTTCGTGATCAGCGGCAGGATGATGCAGCAGGCGCAGAACAGCGCGGCGCCATATTGCCTGCGAACCGCCAGAACCGCCGATAGCGCCAGTCCTATGAGTGCGGCGAGCGCGCTCCATTGCGGCGCCGTGGGCAGCCATCCGTCCGTCGGAACGGCCGAGAGCCCATCCCATATAAAGCCGAGCGGATTGCCGGCCACCCGTCCAAACGCGCGCTGGACGTGCAGGAAGGCAAAGCCGTCCCCGACCGTCAGGTAGAGGAACAGGACGTAGGCGAATAGACCGGCAGGCGAGATGAAGATCGCGACGAGCAGATCCGGTCGGCCAAGCAGCCAATGGGGGAACGACAGCGTCGATCCGCCCTTTGCCCGGTAATCCCTGAACATCTGAATGACGGTCGCAAATACAACGAGCACTCCGACGAGCCTGGTTGCCGACAGGAGAGCCGATGACAGTGCCGCAGCCAGATAGCTGGAGCGTTTGAGCGCCAGAAAAACGCACGACGTCAGGAGCACGAAAAGAGGTTCGGTCAGGAAAGTCGTAAAATGAAAGGAGAACGGGCCGCTGAGCAGAAAGGCGCAATACAGCACATAAGCGCGCATGTTCTTCTCGAGCAGCGGCCAGGCCACCAGACAGGCGGCGTAGCTGCACGCAATCGACGTGATCGATGCGACCAGTATCGTCGGGAAAGGGAAAACAGACCGGATCGCCGCCACCAGCATCGGATAGAGCGGGAAGAAGCCCCAGCGTCCGACATTGCTCTGGTTTGGGACGGGAAAGCGCTCATAACCGTGTTCGGAAATACCGACATACCACGCGCAATCCCACCGGCAGAGCGCCTGGGCATAGGACGCGAAGCCTGGTTCCGCCGAGACCGAAGTGAATGCGGCATAGCGGATGGCCAGTCCACTGACGACGAACAGCAGCGGCACCGCCGCGACGGCTACCGCAATAAAGCGGCCGCCGGCGTTCGGACGCGCGACAGCTTCGAGCGCCAAAATCTGCCTCCACCCGTTCAAGTGGCTGGCGCCACTCAACGCTAGATGACGCGCGCCCCGGCGAATTCAAGGCATGCAACGCGGCTCAAATGGCGATACCGCTATCCGGCGCTTCTGAGCCAGACCAGCATCTCGCCGGCGTCGCGGTTGTCCCAGGCGAAATACGGCACGGCGGTGACTTTCGCTTCCTCCACCGCCGGCGGTTCGGTGCGGTAGAGTCCCTCTTCCCAGTTTTCGAATGCCTCCTTTTTGGCAATAGCCGAAAGTGTTACGACGCCGCCCAAAAGGTTCGGCTGCTCATGCGCCTCGATGTCAGCTGTTCGCGGCAAAGCGATGCGGTGCAGTTGGCTGGAATTGTCGGTCTCCTCGACGCAATAGATCAGCGGACCGCGCGCCAGCGCCACGCGGCCTATATCCTGCCGCACCTGCGGGTTGGCGTAGAGGCGGTCGATGGCCATTTCGAGATCGAGCTCGACACGGTCGCCCTTGCGCCATTCGCGGCGGATCGCGGCATAGCCGTCGCTGGTGATATCAGCCAGATCGACATCTGCGCCATTCACCCTGAGCGTTGCCTTGCGGCACCAGGCCGGCAGGCGCAGATGCAAGGTGAACTCGGTCGGCGCTTCCGGTTCGACGCTGATCGAGGCCGCGCCGTCCCATGGATAGTTGCTGGTCTGGGTCAGCTCTATTTGCGTCCCTGCGATTTCGAAACGAGCCGTGCTGTTTCCATAGAGATGGACGGCCAGTGCATCGTCCGACAGGCCGTAGAAATAGCTGCCGATCGAGGCGACCATGCGCCCGACATTGGGCGGGCAGCACGGGCAGCGATGCCATTTCCAGCGATGGTGGGCGCCGCGGCTCTCGAGCGGATTTTCGTAGAAGAACAGCGAGCCGTCGAGCGACAGGCCCGAGATCGAGCCGTTATAGAGCGCCCGCTCCATCATGTCGGCGTAGCGCGCGTTGGGGCCCATGCCGAGCATACGGCTTGCCCAGAACACCAGGCCGACCGAAGCGCAGGTTTCGGCATAGGCGGTGTCGTTGGGCAGGTCGAAGTCGGCGGTAAAACCCTCATTGTGCGAGGACGGCCCGAGGCCGCCGGTGACGTAGAGGTTCTTGGTCATGAGATCGTCCCACAGGCGGTCGAGCGCCACCCGCAGCGTGTCGTCGCCATATTCGGTGGCGATGTCGGCCATCCCGGAATAGAGGTACATCGCCCTCACCGCATGGCCGACGACCTTGTCCTGCTCGCGCACCGGTCTGTGCGACTGGTTGTATTCGTAGGTTTTGAAATGATAGGCCTTGGGGTCGGCGCCGCGGGCGCGCGCCTCCTCGTCGAAATAATGCGGCTCAAGGCCGCGCTGGTCGATGAAGTATTTGGCAAGCTCCATATATTTGCGCTCGCCGGTCACCCGCGCCAGCTTGACCAGCGCCAGCTCGATCTCCTCGTGCCCGCAATAGCCTTTCTTCTTGCCCGGCTCGGGACCGAACGTCTCGGCGATTTGGTCGACATAGCGGCACATGATGTCGAGCAGCTTGCGTTTTCCCGTGGCCTGGTAGTAGGCGACCGCGCCTTCGATCAGATGGCCGGCGCAATAGAGCTCGTGGCAATCGCGCAGATTGGTCCAGCGCAAGCCCGGCTGGATGCGCTGGTACCAGCTCGACAGATAGCCGTCGGGCTGCTGCAGCTTGCCGTACATGTCGATGACGGCGTCGATCTTCTTCTCCAGCTCGTCGTTGCGGCGGCGGTAGAGCGAGTAGGCGGCGGTCTCGATGGTCTTGCCCCAATCGCTGTCCCAGAACATCTGCGTCGTTACCGTCGAGCCGGTGAACTCGTTGCCGGCGGTGGCTGCCTCGTCCGGCGAGGGTGAGTGGAACGGAATGACGACGCCGGGCGATGGCCGGTCCGGATCGATCTGCTCCAGCATGCGCGCCTCGACGCAGCGGTCATAGAGGATGCCGGCGGTCCTTGAGGCGACGGCATCGACACGGTCGCCCCAGAAGCCGCGCACGTCGACCTGCGGCACCGGCAGCGGCCGGAAGGCGAGTTTTGGCTTGCGCAGCTCGGCAGCCGGCTTGGCGGATTGCGATGCGGTCATCAATTTACTCCGGTTCGGTTCGATTGGTCACTTCACGGCCCCTGCCATGAGGCCGCGGATGTAGAAGCGCTGCAGCAACAGGAAGAGCACCAGGCACGGCACCATCATCACGGTGACGCCGGCCTGCACCGCGCCCCAGTCGATGGCGCCGAAGCGGCCGGACTGCAGCGCCGTCATCATGATCGGCAGCGTGAATTTGGACTGGTCGGTCATCAGCACCAGGGCTGCCAAAAACTCGTTCCAGGCGCCGAGGAAGGCGAACAGCGCGATGGTGACGATGCCCGGCCAGACCAGCGGCAGCATGACCCTCAGCAGCATGGTGACATTGTTGGCGCCGTCCATGCGGGCGGCTTCCTCGATCTCACGCGGCACCGCGTCGAAGGCGTTGCGCATCATGAAGATCGAGAACGGCAGCTGCAGCGTGACGTAGACGCAGACCAGTCCGGTCAGCGTGTTGTGCAAGCCGATCTTGGTCAACACCAGGAAGATCGGCGTCAGGATCGACTGGAACGGGATCATGATCGTCGACAGGATGACGACGAAGAGGAGGTTCTTCAGCGGAAAGCGGAAGCGCGAGAAACCATAGCCGGCCAGCACGCTGACGATCACCGACAGCACCACCGTCATGACAGAGACATAGATGCTGTTCTGCGCCGGTAGCCAGAGGCCGTCGCCAAAGGTGTTGAGCGTGGCGTAGTTCTCGAGCGAGAACCCGGTCGTCGGCCAGGGCGGCAGCGGCGGCTGACGCGCCTCCTGCGCCGGCTTGAAGGCCGAAAGAACGGTCCAGACGATCGGCGCGATGAACAGTATGGATGCGATGATGCCGGTCGAGTGCTCGGCAATCTGCATGCCGATGCGGCGTTTGCGGGTGCGAGCCTGCGCCATCAGTCGACACCCTCCGGATTGCGCAGTAGCCGCAGCTGGATGAGGCTGAGCGCCACCAGGATGACCAGCAGGATCATCGAAAGTGCTGCGCCATAGCCGAGCTTGAACGACACGAAGGACTGGTTGAAGATCCAGTAGACGGCGGTCAGCGTCTGGTTGCGCGGCCCGCCGCGCAGGATGATGTAGAACTGGTCGAAGGCGAGGATCGAGCCGGCGACCGAGAGGATCAGCGCCAGTGCTAGCGTGCGGCGCATCAGCGGCAGGGTGATGGCGCGGAACCGCGCCAGCGGCCCTGCCCCGTCGATCATCGCCGCCTCCTGCAGATCCGGCGGGATCGATTGCAGGCCGGTCATCAGGATGATCATGGTGAAGCCCGCCACCTTCCACACCACCATGGCGATGATCGACCAGAAGGCCGGCTGGAAGGTCGCCAGCAGATTGAATTTCTTTTCGGTCAGGCCAAGCTCGAAGGCGGCCGGGCTGAACAGGCCGGAATCGACATTGAGCAGCCACGACCAGAGCAGGCTGGCCGAGGCGAAGCCGATGACCGCCGGCATGAAGAAGGAGGTGCGGTATAAGCCGGTCAGCGGCCGCGGCCTTTCGATGAACAGCGCCAGCGGAAAGGCGACGGCGAAGATCGCGATCGTCACCACCACCGTGTAATAACCGGTGAAACGCAGCGCGTTCCAGAAACGGGTGTCGCGCAGGATCGCCCAGTAATTATCGAGGCCGACAAAGCTGTGCGCGCCCATCAGCGGCCAGTTGTGCAGCGACATCCAGGCGGTCATGCAAAGCGGCACGATGAAGAAGACCACGACCAGGGCAACGGCCGGCGCGACATAGAGCAGGCCGATCAACTGCCGGCGGCCGGCGCCGACCAGTTTGTAGGCGCGAGGCGGGGCGGAGATTGCTGTGATGGTGGTCATGGCTGTTCGCTCGATGGGTGAAGGGCAATCACATCGGGAGAATACCCCCTCACCCGGATTGCCAACCGAATTGCGAAGGGCAATTCGGGGCAATCCGAC
>NZ_JAMYSE010000043.1:0-57271 GCF_040321795.1 Mesorhizobium sp. M0244
GTTCTCATACAAATAACCGTCATCGCACACGGGATTGCCGACGGAATAACGACGGATACTGCTGCTTGATACGGCCGCTCTGTCGGGTGGAATGACGAGCCCCCCGGAGCGGGACATGGTGTTGAACAGGCCGTTGGCCCCAGGTGCCGCCAAACGTCCGAAATCCTCGACGCGAACGCCGGTCAGCTTCGACAACGACCGACCTGGCGCCGTTTCGCGGATGACGTGGTTGTTTTCGTCGCGGGTTCCGGTGCGCGCGCCGATGATGACGGTGCCACCATTTTCGGCAAAGACTTGCAGCCGCTCGGTCCAGCGGTCCTTCCAGATCACCCAGTGCGGCACGTAGAACACCCTGAGCTTCGACAGATCGTCTTCCGGGTGGATGAAGCCGCAGGCGATGCCGCGGTCATAGCAATACTGATGCAGTAAGGTTGCGTCGTCCTGCGGACTCGGCAGGCCGATGGGGAAGGTCTTGTGGGCTTCCTGATTATCGAAGTCCGAGCCGGCGATGCCGACATCCATCCGCACATAGGTGCCCAGGATCTTGTCTTTCAGCGCCGTCATCTCGGTGGCGAACTGCCTGGCTTCGTCATAGCGCTGGCGAGCGACATCATCGTGGTCGATGATGCCCATCCAGTATATCTCGGCGCCGAAATGCGCGGGACGCCAGCGGAAGAACATGATGCCATCGGCGCCACGCGCAACCGACGACATCGCCATGCGTCGCATTTCGCCCGGCTCCGGCGTCAGCGTGCAGAAGCCCGGCTGGGCGCCAAAACCCGACTGTTGTTCCGGCACTATGTAGTTGCCGGAAAATCCCCGGCAGATGTCGAGATGCAGCGCCTGGATCTTGGCGTGATTGCCGAGGCGAAAGAACTCGTCATAGAGGAACGGATAGATGTCGTAGCCGACGAAGTCGAGATCGGTGGAGAATTGGCCGCGAAAGTCGATGTCGCGCAATCCGCCAAGATTGTGGAAGATGAACCAACCGGCATTCGCGGCTCTCAGGATCTCGACCTGGTCGTGCTGGAACCGTGCCGTCGAGAAGGCGAGAAAACGGTGGTAGTCCTGGAGGTGACCGGGACCCGGAAAGGACGGTGAGAATTCCAGCGGGAAGACAATTTCGCTGAAATCGCCGTAAGCCGTTGCCCAGAAGTCGCCACCCCAGACGAAGTTCAGCCTTTCTATCGTCTTGTAAGTTTCTCGCAGATAAGCCTGGAATTCCTTCAATGCCGACGGCGAATAGGATTCCGGCATGCTGGTGTTGAGTTCGTTGTCGGTCTGCCAGCCAATGACATTTGCATTGTCGCGGTAGTGGTCCGCCATCGCCTTGGTGATCTTGCGGCTATAGTCGCGAAACACCGGGCTGCTGGTGTCGGCATACTGGCGCGAGCCGTGGCTCATCGACCGGCCATTTCCATCAAGTCGCAGGATTTCCGGGTGCTTTGCGGTCAGCCAGCGCGGCGGGGTGGCGGTCGGCGTGCACAAGATCGTCTTGACGCCGTGACGCGCGAGGCCCTCGATTGCCCGGTCGAACAGGTCGAAATCGAAGGTGCCTTCACGCGGTTCGAAAATGTGCCAGGCGAATTCGCCGAGGCGGGCGACGTTGAAGCCGGCCTCGGCCATGCGCCTGGCGTCATTGTCCCAGTAACTCTCGTCCACATGCTCGGGGTAATGCGGCACGCCGACCAGAAAACGGTCGGTCTGGATCGTGCGCCAGACCGATAGGGGGCGGCCGTTTGAAGTCTTGTTCACGAAGGATGCTCCTGCAGATCAGTCGGCGATGGTGGGTTTGCGGGCGCTGATGGCCCGCTCATCGACAGAGGAAAAGAGATAGACGTCACGCGGCTCGACCTTGAAGCCGACGCTCGCATCGGCAGAGACGGCGCTCGCATGGCCGATCTGGACGGTGACGTTGCCGCTGCCGCTTTCGGAACTGACGCATTGCAGCGGGCCGGCGTCGGCATAGAGGATGGTCTCGCGGCCGAGATGCTCGACCAGCCGCACCCGTCCTGCAAAGCTCGCTGTCTCTTTCGTGACCAAACTGATGCTCTCCGGCCGGATCCCCATCGTCACCCTGTCGCCGACCTGTACGGATGCCGCTTCCGTCAGTTCGACAGTCAAGGGAGAGAGACCGGCGGTCGACAGCGTGGCGCCGCCGCTGGAGACAGCGGCGACGGTCACTTCGAAAAAATTCATCTGGGGTGCGCCGAGGAAGCCCGCGACGAAAAGATTGGCCGGATTGCGGTAGAGTTCGAGCGGAGCGCCCACCTGCTCGACCGAGCCGCGATTGAGCACGACGATACGGCTCGCCATTGTCATCGCCTCGGTCTGATCGTGCGTGACATAGACCATGGTGGCGCCGAGCCTGGCGTGAAGATCGGAAAGCTCGACGCGCATCTGCGTGCGCAGCGCGGCGTCGAGATTGGAAAGTGGTTCGTCGAACAGGAACACGTCGGGCGAGCGGGTGATGGCGCGGCCGATGGCGACACGCTGACGCTGGCCGCCGGAAAGCTGTTTCGGCCGCTTGTCGAGTTGGTCGGTGATGCGAAGGATCTTGGCGGCTCGCAGCACGGCGGCGTCGATCTCGGCCTTGGGGCGATGCGCCATGCGCAGCCCGAAACCCATGTTCTCGGCGACCGTCATATGCGGATAAAGCGCATAGGACTGGAAGACCATGGCAATGCCGCGCTCACCCGGCTCGGTGCAGGTGACATCGCGGCCGTTGATGAGAATTTCACCGGACGAGACGGTTTCAAGCCCGGCAATGATCTTCAACAGCGTTGACTTGCCACAGCCGGAGGGCCCGACGGTGACGATGAACTCGCCCTGTTCGACACTGAGATCGATGCGGCGCAGCGCGTGATAGGTTCCATAGTTCTTTTGTATCTGCCGGAGTTCAAGACTGGTCATGGAGCCCTGCTTGCGAAATCGGTTTCAGATCGGGCGATGCCCTAAAGCCATGGCTGTTCATCCCTTGACCGCTCCCATGGTGAGGCCGGTGATGAAGTGCTTCTGCATGAGGAAGAACATGACGACCGGTGGCAAAGCCACGACGATGGTTCCAGCCGAGATCAGGTTCCAGGCCGAGACCCATTCGCCGCGCAGATTGGCGAGGCCGGCGGTGACCGGCTTGACGGTATCGCTGATGGTGAGCACCACCGCCCAGAAATAATCGTTCCAGATGAAGGTGAAGAGCAGGATGGCCAGCGCCGCGAGAGCCGGCCGCACCAGCGGGACCACGACATGTACTAATGTCTGAAACGGTGTCGCACCTTCCGCCCTGGCGGCCTGAAACAGTTCTCCCGGCAGGGCAGCAATGAAGTTGCGCATGAACAGTGTCGCAAACCCGGTCTGGAAGGCGATGTGGAAGATGATCAGGGCCGCCATCGTGTCATAGAGATTGAGCCGCACCATGAGATCGCGAACCGGGATCATCATGATCTGGTGCGGCAGGAAGTTTCCGCCGACGAACAGGGCGAAGACGAGCATGTTGCCGCGAAATCGGTAGCGGGCGAGCACGAAGCCGGCGAGCGTGCTCAAGATGAGAACGCCGATCACCGAGGGGATGGTGATGGTCAGGCTGTTAAGGAAGTAGCGGGCCATCGGCGTCTGGGTGAAGACCGCTGTATAGTTGTCGACCAGGCCGAATTGCGTCGGCCAGCCCCACAGATTGCCGCCCATGACATCCTGCGTAGAGCGGAACGAGGTGAGAATGATGGCAAAAAGCGGTGCCAACCAGACAATCAGGATGCCGATCACCAGCACGACATAGAGGCGACGCTGCCAAATAGCAGTTTCGGGAATCGGGCGAGGAAACATCAGCCGCCCCTTTCATCGGCACGGATCATCCGCGTCAGGTACCAGGCGATGAAGACTGCCATGATCACGAACAGCACCGAGGCAATGGCCGCGCCATAGCCGAAGCGGTAGGAAAAGATCGATTGCTCGAACATCTGGTAGGCAAGCACCTCGGACGAACCGAAGGGGCCGCCGCTGGTCATCACCGAGACCATGTCGAAGGAACGCAGTGCGCCGACGACGGTGACGGCGATGGCGATAAAGGTGACCTGCGTCAGCTGCGGCAACACGATGTGGCGCAGCATGTTCCAGCCCCTGGCGCCGTCGACCCGCCCGGCGCCGATCAGGTCTTCGCTGAGATTGTTGAGGCCGGCGAGATAGAGCACCATGCAGAAGGCGATCTGCGGCCATAACGCTGCGATCACGACGGCGAAGGTGACGAAATTTTCATCCGACAGCACTGCCGGGGCGGTCGCGCCGAAGGTACGGAAGATCAGGGCGAGAAGCCCGAATTCCGGCGTATAGACCCAGGTGAAGACAACGCCGACGGCAACCGAAGCCAGCACCAACGGAATGAAGAACAGCGATTTGAGGAGGCGCATGCCGCGGATTTTCTGGTTGACGAGCAGCGCGATGGCGAGGCCGAGCGGCGGCGCCAGCATGAACATCACCAACCAGATCAGATTGTTCTTCAGCGAAACATAGAACTGTGGATCGGCGAACAATTCGCGGTAGTTGCCAAGGCCGATCCAGACCATCGGGCTGAAGCCGTCCCATTCGTGCAGACTGATCCATAGGCTCTCGACCGCAGAGGCCAGAATGACGACGGAAAACAGCACAGCGGCTGGCAGGATCAGAAGTGTCGGTGTCAGCCACCAGCGATGGCGGCGCCAAAGCTTCGTCATTTTGGGAGACCTCATTCACCGGAAGCATCGGGGAGCGGGGGCACGAACCCCGCTCCCCTCCGCTGGGAGCGCTAGATCTTGAAGATCCGGCGACGAGTTCCCTCGAGACGCTGAAGAATGGCATCCCGGCGCTCCGGCTTGGCCATGAATTCCTGGAAACCGACCAGACCCGCCTGGGCCATGTCGGGATCGGTATCGCGGTCGTAATATTGCGACGTGCCGGCCACCGTCTTCAGGCTTTCCACAGCCGCGTTGACCAGCGGGTCCTTGCTGGCTGGAAGGTCGTTGCGCGGCGGAACGTTGCCGCCAGGTTCCAGATAGAGGCCGAAATTTTCCGGCTGGTAGAAGAAGGCGAGGAACTCGCGGGCACCCGCCTTGTTCTTGGCGTTGGCCGGGATGTGGACCGAATTGACCGAGAATTCTTCGTAGCGGTCGAGGGCGCCGTCAATCTTCGGGAAAGGGGCGAATGTCAGCTGCTCGAGATCCTGCTCAGGGAAAGTAGCCTTCACGAAGGCGCCGAGGTTCATCATGCCGGCCTTCTTCTGGGCGAGGAAGGCGCCGGCCTCCTGCCAGCCGAACGACGTTTGATCCGGCGTGAAGAAACCCTGCTTGATCAGCTCTTCCCAGTGGTCGAAAACAGGCTTCAGCGCCGGGTCGGTATAGGCCATCTTGCCGTTCATCAAGGCAAAGTGCTTGTCGAGACCATTGATACGCAGGTTCATCTGGTCGAACCATCCGGCCGCCGGCCAGAGTTCCTTGGTGCCGATGCTGACGGGGATTAGGCCTGCGGCCTTGGACTTCTGGCCGTAAGCCAGGAATTCGTCCCAGGTCGCCGGTACCGTAAGTCCGTGCTCGGCAAAGACGTCCTTGCGATAGAACATGCCCCACATCGTGCCGCCGGTCGGCAGTCCATACTGCTTGCCGTCGACCGTGACGGCACCGGTGGTAGCACCCAGCACGTCCTTGTACTTTTCCTTCTCGAACAGATCCGAAATGTCGTCGAACAGGCCGCGGTTGACGAAGGCACGCATGCGGTTTCCGGAGAACCAGAAGCAGACATCCGGCGCGCCGGCCACAAGGTAGTTGCGGATCGCGGTCTTGTGGGCCTCGTGATCCATGTTGTTGATCACAACCTTAGTGCCGGACTGCTTCTCGAAATCGGCCGCGATGCGCCGCAGAATCTGCAGCGCATCGGCATTGTTTTCGTCTGAAATGATGGTGACTTCGCTCGACTGGCTGAGTGCCGGCATCGGGAAGTCCGCAAGCGCTGCGGCAGAAATGCCGCCGGCTCCCTTCAGGAAATTGCGCCGCGTCGACGGCTTTTCAATCCACTTGAACGTCATTGTCACTCCTCCCTTTTGTCAATTCTCGGCCGGCACTCCGGCAGGCGCGGTCGTTCTCCTCAACGGCGCTTTGCGAACCCGACAACTCATCTCCCGGGCAAGACAACATGCTTGCCCGCTCCTTCAGAGCGCGATGACGTTGCCGGGGTATGAACCGGATTAATTTCGCTGACCCCGGTTCGGGTGTTGAACAGTTGGGCAAAGTTATGCATATGTTTGATCGAGAGGCAATAATTAATTTACAAAATTAAGAAAGCAAATTTGTGAAGCTCAAGGGTGACCCGAGCACGACCCGGGCGATGAACCGCAGACTGATCCTCAATCTCTTGCGGCAGGAGGGTGCGCGCAGCCGGGCCGACATAGCGTCCGTTACCGGCCTCAGTCCGGCGGCCGTTACCTTCGTCGTGGCGGACCTCATCGAGGAAGGCCTGTTGATCGAGGGCAAGACAGTCGTGGGCTCGGCCGGGCGCCGCCCTATCCCGGTGGATATCAACTATGCCAACGGCCTCGCCATAGGCTTCAAGCTGATGGTCGGGTCGGTCGAATGCGTGGTCACCGATCTTGCGACCAATCCGCTGGGCTCCATGCGCGTCAAGCTCTCGGACAGCGATCCAGACCATATCATAAAGACCTTGGCCAAGGCGGTGCCGGAGCTGATTTCGATTGTCGATCGGCCCGGCGCCAAGCTTGCCGGGATCGGCGTTTCAATGCCTGGCGTCATAGACAACCAGAAGGCCGTGTGTGTCCGCAGCAATCGCTACAACTGGGACAACGTCCCCCTTGGCCCGATGCTGGCCGAACGAGTGGACGTCCCCGTGTGGCTTGAGGACGACACCAACGCCTATGCCATTGCCCAGCAACTCTTCGGCCTCGGACGCCAGCACCGCAACATGGCGGTGCTGGCGATCGGCGTCGGGATAGGCTGCGCGCTCGTGTTCGAAGGCAAACTCTATCGCGGCGCGAACGGTGCCGCCGGCAAGTTCGGCCACACCTCCTATGAGGAAAACGGCCGCCTTTGCGAGTGCGGAAAACGCGGCTGCCTGATGGCCTATTACGCCGAGCCGGCGATCCTGCGCACCTGGCGCGAAGCCACCGGGCACGGCGAAGCGGATAGCAAAGCCACCCTTATGGCAGCCTTGGCAAGCCGCGAACCGCGAGCCGTCGCCATTCTCGAAGAAGCCGGACATGGGATCGGCCGGCATCTCGCTAATCTTGTCAACATCACCGACCCGGAGGTCATTGTCGTCGGCGGTGAAGCGGTGTCGTTTGGCGATGCGCTGTTTGGCCCGATGCGGGTGACGCTCGGAAAAAACACCTTTCGCCAAGCGCCGCCAATGCTGCTGGACTGGGAGGACAATTCCTGGGCAAGAGGAGCGGCTGCACTCGTGACGCAGAAGCTCTTTGATTTCGAAACATCGGCCGGCAACGCCGCGCCGCTTTCAAAGCAGGCTCTATGGTCAGCATAGAGCGATGAACTGGGCAGCCCTGCTCCTGCTCGACAATGAACAGCCAAGTGGAATTGGCGCCTCAGGCCGCCCGAACGCTGCGCGCTCCGCGCGCCCAGGCCGGCAGCCAATCGCTATGCGCAACCAGCAAATCATCGACCAGCGACCATATCTGGTCGAGGTCGAGTTCAGCCGCCGTATGCGGGTCCATCATCGCCGCGTGATAGATGTGCTCGCGGTTCTCGGTCATCAGCGCCTGAACCGTCAGTTCCTGCACGTTGATATTGGTGCGGATCAATGCGGTGAGTTGCACCGGCAGGTCGCCGATGAAGGTGGGCTGAATGCCGGAGGCGTCGACGAGGCATGGCACCTCGGCCGCACAATTATACGGCAATGACATAATGCAGCCATTGTTGCGGACGTTGCCGTAGATCACCGAAGGTTCCCCGGTCCAGACCGAGTTCATGATCGAGGAGGCATATTCCTTCGACTGCTCGACCTCGATCTTGTCAGCCGAGCGATAGGCTTCCGCTTGCCCTTTCCAGCGTTCGATCTGCTCGATGCAGCGCTTCGGGTATTCGTCCAGCGGGATACCGAATTTCTCGATCAGATCCTCGCGCCCTTCCTTGATGAAATAGGGCGTGTATTCCGCGAAATGCTCCGAACTCTCGGTGACGAAATAACCGAGGCGCTTCAGCATCTCGTAGCGGACCTTGTTCGGGCAGCGCGGGTTCCATCCCGGCTTCGGCGCCCGCCCTTCGCTGTAGGCGCGCAGCAGATCCGGATAGAGGTTGCGGTAGGAGCCATCCGGCTGGCGATGCTCGAAGCTGAGATAGAAGGCCATGTGGTTGATGCCGGCCGAGCGGTAGCGAATCTCCTCGTAGGGAAGGTCGAGATCATGCGCCAGCTCCATCGCCGTGCCTTGCACCGAATGGCAAAGCCCGACCTGCTTGATGTCTGGGTATTTTTCCGCGATCGCCCAGGTGTTGATCGCCATCGGGTTTACATATTGCAGCATGATCGCCTGCGGGCAGACCGCGAGCATGTCTTCGCAGATGTTCCAGAGATGCGGTACGGTTCTCAAACCCCGCATGATGCCGCCGACGCCGAGCGTATCGGCGATGGTCTGGCGCAGCCCGTATTTCTTCGGGATTTCGAAGTCGGTGACCGTGCAGGGCTCGTAGCCGCCGATCTGGAAGGCGACGACGACAAAATCGGCGCCCGCCAGCGCCTTGCGCTGATCCGAATAGGTTTCGGCCTTTGCCTTTACGCCGAGCGTCGAGATCAGCTTGCCGACGACGATTGCGCTTTCTTCGAGCCTCTGCGGATTGATGTCCATCAGCGCGATCGTCGCGCCGGATAAAGCCGGACGCTGCAATATGTCGCCGACGATGTTCCTCATGAACACGGTCGAGCCAGCTCCGATGAAAGCGACCTTGGGATTTCTTGCCACGACAACCTCCGGAATATGCAATCAGGCTACCTCGAACGCGGCTTTGACCAGCCGTTCGGTGTAAGCGGTTTTGGGATTGGACAGGACTTCGCCGACGGGTCCCTCTTCCACGATCTTGCCGTGCTGCATGACGATGACGCGGTGGCACAGCGCCCGCACGACCTTGAGATCGTGCGAGATGAAGATGTAGCTCAGGCCCCGTTCCCGCTGCAGCTTGCGCAGCAATTCTATGATCTGCGCCTGGACTGAGAGATCCAGCGCCGATGTCGGTTCATCGAGCACGATGAATTCCGGTTCGAGCGCGACAGCGCGGGCAATCGCAATACGCTGGCGCTGGCCGCCGGAAAACTCGTGCGGGAAGCGCGACAGGATATCGCCGGGCATGCCGGCGCTGATCAGTGCCTCGCGCACCCGCTCGATCCGATCGTTCTTCGTGGCGCCGATGCGGTTGACGACCAGCCCTTCCTCGATGATCTGGCCGATCGTCATGCGCGGATTGAGCGACGAAAACGGATCCTGGAAGACGACCTGCATGCGCGACCGCAACGGCCGCATCTGCGCCCGCGAATGGCCATGGATCGGCTGCCCATCGAAATAGATCTCGCCGCTATCCGTGGTGTTGAGCCTGAGCAACGCTTCGCCGAACGTCGTCTTGCCCGATCCGGATTCGCCGACGAGGCCCAGTGTCTCGTGCCGCCGAAGGGTCAGGCTGAGGCTGTCGACGGCGACAAGCTCGCGCAGGTCCGGCTTCATGAACGTGCCATGCCGCAGCATGAAGGAGACGCGGACATCCTTGGCTTCAAGAATGACGTCGGCGCCTTCCGGCAACGGATTTGCCTGGCCGCGCGGTTCGGAGGCAAGCAGATGGCGTGTGTAGGCATGCTGCGGATCGGCGAACAGCCTCTCCGTCACATTGTGCTCGCACATTCTCCCATGCTGCATGACATAGACATAGTCCGAGAACTGCCGCACCACGGTCAGGTCGTGCGTGATCAGGATCACTGCCATCCGCAGTTTCTTCTGCAGGTTGCGGATGAGATTGAGGATCTGCGCCTGAACCGTCACGTCGAGTGCCGTCGTCGGCTCATCGGCGATCAGCACATCCGGATCGTTGGCCAGCGCCATAGCGATCATCACACGCTGGCGCTGACCGCCGGAAAGCTGGTGCGGATACTGCTTCAGCCGCGCCTGCGGCTCAGGAATTTGCACCTGCTGCAGCAGTTCGAGCGCTCTTGCTTCGGCCTGCCTGCGGCTCATCTTGCGATGCACCCGTATTGCCTCGACGATCTGGCTGCCGATCGTGTAGATCGGGTTGAGCGAACTCATCGGCTCCTGGAAGATCATCGAGATGCGGTCGCCGCGCAGTTTGCGCCGGGCACGCTCGGAAAATTTCAGGATGTTCGACCCATTGTATTCGACGGTCGATTTCGGCGACACGACCGCGCGCTTCGACAATAGGCCCATGACGGTGCGCGCCGTCACCGACTTGCCCGATCCGGATTCGCCGACGATGGCGATCGTCTCGCCGCGATAGAGCTGGAAGGAGATGTCCTTGACGGCCTCGACCATGCCGTCCTCGACCTTGAAATCGACGGCGATGTTGCGGGCATCGATGACCGGGTTTTCCGAACGCCCGTCATGGTCGAGCCGGACAGGCGGTGCGAAGGAATTAACGAGCGCGTGTTGCATCATGTCACGTCAATACGGATCGACCGCATCGCGCAGTCCATCGCCAAGCGCGTTGAACGCGAAGACGGTGATAAGCACGAAGCCGACGGGCGAGAGGATCCAGGGATAGGTGCCGATGACCGAATAGGTCGCAGTGTCTTGCAGCATCAGGCCCCAGGAGATTAGCGGCGGTTTCACGGCGAACCCGAGAAAACCGAGGAAGGATTCGAGCAGGACGACACTGGGAATCGCCAATGTGACGGCAACGATCACGTGGCTCATCACGTTCGGAAAAATATGCTGCATGATGATGCGGCCGTCCGTGGCGCCGACCGCCATTGCGGCACGGACGTAGTCGATCCGCGCCAGCGCCAGGGTCTTGCCGCGCACTTCGCGCGACATCTGCGCCCAGCCGAGTGCCGACATGACGACGATCACGAAAGCCAGGAAGACATTGGTTGGTGCCGTCACCGGAACGAGCGAGGTCAGCGCCAGGTAAAGCGGCAATTGCGGAAATGCGAGCACCAGTTCGACGAAGCGCTGGACCCAGACATCGAATGTCCCGCCGAAATAGCCCGACACCATGCCGACGGTCGTGCCGATCACGGTGACGATGAAGACCACGGTCAATGCAATCATCAACGAGATGCGCGAACCATAGATGGCTCGAGCCAGCACATCGCGGCCGAATTTGTCGGTGCCAAGGAAGTGCACGGGCTGGCCGTCGGTCGAGCCGAAGAAGTGCCGGTTCGCGGGAAGCAGGCCAAGCAGTCTGTACTCCGCTCCCTTGACGAAGAAGCCGAGCAGCCGCGGATGGTCGTAGTCCGGCCCGACGACGGGTTGGAAGGTGACCGGGTCGAGGTCTTCCGAATCCGCCAAGGCATAGACGCGTGGCTGGAAGACGAAATTGCCGTCCTGGTCATGGAAGCTCATCATCTGCGGCGGGGCAAAGCCGACATCGGTCACCTTGGGATCCATCGGCGCGAAAAAGTCGGCAAACACGGCCAGCAGCACCAGAAGCGCGACCAGGATGAGCCCGGCCATGCCGGTCCAGGACCGTTTCAGGCGGCGCCAGACGAGCGCGATGTAGCTCTCATTGCCGCGCGCCTTGATCTTGGCCGGTTCCTCGGCAAGCGGCGGCAGCGAGGGCTCGAAAGCAAGCATCTCAGGCCCCTGCATATTGACGCACACGCGGATCGAGCATGACGAGCAGCATGTCGGCGATGATGTTGCCGACGATCAGCGTCGCCGACAGCACCATCATGAAGGTCGCCGTGACATAGACGTCGCCGACCGCCATCGAGCCGACGATCGCCGGGCCAACGGTCGGCAGGGCAAAGATGATCGCCGTCTCGATCTCGCCGGTCAGCATGTAAGGCAGCACCACGCCCTGATACATGACCAGCGGATGCAGCGCATTGGGCACCGCATGGCGCATCACGACCGCACCACCGCTGAGACCTTTGGCGCGAGCGGTTTCGACATATTGCGCGTTCAGCGTGTCGAGCAAATTGCCGCGCATCACGCGCATGTTGTAGGCGAGCCCGCCGAAGGTGGCGATCGCGACAACCGGCCAGACGTGCGTGACGAGATCGAAGAACTTCGCCCAGGACCACGGCGCGCCGCCATATTGCGGCGAAAAGAAGCTGCCGATCTCGGACACGTTGAACTGGAAGACCAGCAGATAGACGATGATCAGCGCCATGAGGAAGCGCGGCACCGTCATTCCGAGGAACGATATCGCCGACAGCGTGCTATCGATCCAGCTGTACTGCCGGGTCGCCGCCCAGATGCCGAAGCCGATGCCCAGCACAGAAGCCAAGAGGTGGCAGACAAGCGCAAGCAGCAATGTGCGCGGCAGCCGCTCGCCCACCACGTCGGCGACGGGCTTGTTGTAATAGAGGCTGTAGCCGAAATCGCCGCGGGTGACGATGCCGGCGATCCAGTTCAGGTATTGCAGCGGAACCGGCTTATCGAGGCCATGCTCCACGCTATAAGCCTTCGCCTGGGCATCGGCCTCGGCAAAGGAGGCTCCGCCCTGGTTGATGAGCTGTGAGCGGATGTAGTCGGCATAGTCGCCCGGCGGTGCCTGGATGATAGCAAAGGTGACCAGGCTCAAAATGGCGAGAACCGGTATTGCGGATGCTATGCGCATAAGCAGAAATCGCAGCATCGGCCGTTTCTCTCCTCGCTCAGGTTTTCAATTATGCCTCACCCCCTGGCTTTGTCCCGGCCACGCCCGCAGCGCGGCCGGGAATTTTCAAGTCAGGGGAGGAAACTCAGTTCGTCGGACCCTTGTCCCCGGGTTTTCCGGGAAGCTGCTCGGGAAAGAGTTCATATTTCTGCTGCTTGTCGGCGGCCACCCAGACCCGCTCGCGGACGATCGAGTCCTCGGCCCAGTTGAACATGAAGATCGGCGTTCCCTGCGGGATGTTGGAGAAGCGTTTGTTGATGATCAGCGCGCCGGGATATTCGGTCAGCCCGACGGTGTAGACGTGTTCCGTCGAGATCTTCTGGAATTGCTTCATCAGGCTGGCGCGCTGGTCATTGTCCTGCGTCGAGACGAACTTGTTGACGATGTCGACAAGGTCCTTCTCGAACGGCATCAGATCGACTTGGCCATTTTCCGGAGCACGGTGATTCCAGCTGGTGCGTGGGCCGACGGGCGCGAGTTGCTCGGTGTTCTGCACGACCGAGGTGAGCTCCTGATCATTGCGCCTGACCATCCAGTCGAAACGGCCGGAATACATAGACGCGTCGCGCTGGATGCCGTTCAAGCCGTTCAGGACAACGCGAAGACCTAGCCTCTCCATCTGGCCGACGACGCCCTCCGCCAGGCTTTTGTCGGTTGTGTAGTCGTTGTTGACGAGCATCACGATCTCGACGTTCTTGCCGCCGGCGGTGCCGGCCGGAAAATTGACGAAGCCGTCGCCGTCGGTGTCCTTCAGACCTGCCTTGGCGAGTTCCGCTTTGGCGCCTTCGAGATCGAAGGGGTAGTATACGGTCGAGTTGCGGTCATAGAAGCTCGTGCCCGAGGAGAAGCCGCCCGGATAGATGGCGGTGAACGGGCCCTTGACCAGCGAGTCGCCGAGCGCCTTGCGGTCGAGCGCCATGGTGACGCCCTTGCGGAAGTCCTCGTTGCGGTTCAGCTCGCGAACCGCCTGCCCGCGCTCGTCGGGATTGCCCCAGCCATTGGCGGAGAAATTCATCCGCAGATTATAGCCGATCAGGCGTGGGCCGAAGGCAAGTCGTGCCGGCGCGTCCGGCTGCGCCGCACGTTTCAGCGAAGCAACGAAGTTTTCGGGCTGCTCCAGGTTGGAGATGTCAGCCGACCCTGCCACCGCCTGAACGTCGCGGTCGGCCCAGGTCGACAGCTTGTAGTGCAATTCGTTGAGATAAGGCAGCTGATTGCCCTTCTCGTCGACCTTCCAGTAGTAGGGATTGCGGCGCATGACGATGATGTCGTCCGGACGGTAGTCGACCGGCACCCAGGCGCCCATCACCGGCAGATTCATATACTCCGGCGGGAAGGCATTCTTGAACTGCTCGTAGGTGTTCTTCGAATATTTCGGATGTTGCGGCTTGAGGATATGCGAGGGGCCGGGGCAGAACGTGCCGTAAGCCATGGCGTAGAGGTATTGCTTCGGAAAGGCGTCCTTGAACGTCCACTCGACAGTGTAGTCATCGACCTTCTTCAGCGTCGTGCCGACGCCGAAGGTTTCCTGGGTCGCGCCGTTGAGAGGCGAAACGTTCGGATCCATGACCTCGTCGTCCCAGTAGAACATGACGTCATCGGCGTTGAACGGAACACCGTCAGACCATTTGGCGCCCTCGACCAGATGCATCGTCAGCGTGTGTCCGTCCTTCGACCAGTCCCAGCTCCTGGCGAGGTTCGGCAACGGCTCCGTGTCCTTGGCCTCGACCTGGAAAAGCGGCGCGGTGCGCGTCAGGCACTCGGAAAGGCCGATGTCGATGCCGCCCCAGCCTTGCGTCTGGCCCGCGCCGTAGTTCCAGCCCTCCGGTCGGCCGCCGATGACATGGCGCATCGTATCGCCGTAGACGCCGACGCCGTCCGGCATGTTGCCCGTCTTGAAGACCAGCGGCTCCTTCGGCAGCCGGTCCTTGACCGGCGGCAGCTTGCCTGCCTTGACGTATTTGTCGGTGACCCAATCGGGTTCGTGGTATTCTGGAAGTGCCTTGAACTCCAGGATGGAGTCGCGCGCGACGTATTTGATCTTTCCCTCGGCGGGAAATTGCGCGGGCACGGGCGGCACGGTCGGCTCGGATGCATATGCGCTCAGCGCCGAGGCCGAGACGCTAAGCGCCAGCCCGGCGAGAATGCCAATATCTCGAAAATTCCTCATCGTCTCTCCTCCCTGTTGTTCAGAAGCGCGTTGACGCCGCTCCGTTTCTCCTCGAACGATATGCAGACGGTGCGGCGCTGAATCCTCCGAAAATTGGCCGCCATCCGCTTGATGAAATTCAGACGGCCTGCTTGAGAGCCGCTTTTTCGGCACGCAACTCCTCGATCGAACGGACGTCGCGTCGTGCCGCACCGGCCCATTCGCGGGTCTTGACCCTGGATTTCGAAAGCCGCTCCTTCGCAGCCGGCACCGCGCCGGCATATTGCGGCAGCCAGCGGGCCTGGGCGACAACCATCTCGTCCACCATCTGCCAAACCTCTTCCGGCGTCGAAACGGCGCCGACCAGCGGGTCGTGCAGGACGGCGAGCTTCAGCAGGTCGATATCGCCGGAGATCGCAGCGTGGACCGACATGCGCTGGACGTTGATCGAGGAAATGCATGTGGCGGCGCAGGCCTCCGGCAGCGCGATGCCGGCGGCCATGTTGATGCCGAAGCGGTCGACGAAGCCGGGCGACTCGATGATCGCATCCTGCGGCAGGTTGGTGATGATGCCATTGTTCTTGACGTTGAAATGGCCGCGATAAACGCGATTCGTCTCCAGCGCCTCGAGAATGTGGCTGGCGTGCTCGTTGGAGCGCTTCGCGGGGTCGATCGGCCTCGCGGCGGATTCCAGAAATTGCGGGAACTCGGTTTCGAACCAGTTGCGCGTTTCGGTCGAATAACGAAGGTAGCCGCCGGTCTCGCCGTGGATCCAGTCGGACATGTCGATCCAGCGGGTGATTTCGTCCGGCCGCTTGCGGTACCAGGGCAGGTATTCGGAAAGATGGCCGTTGCTTTCGGTCGAATAGACGCCGAAGCGCTTCAGGACGTCGATGCGCAGCTTTTCCTGCTGCGAATAGACCGGATGCGCCTCGAAGGCGGCTACCAGCTCGTCGTTGCCGATCTTGCGGCCGTTGAGACGCAGGTCGATGAACCAGGTCTGGTGATTGATGCCGGAGCAGATGTAGTCGAGCTCGGTGCGCGACTTGGCGCCGAGCACCTCGGCGATCTGGTCGGCGCCGTGCTGGACACCGTGGCAGAGGCCGACAGTATCGACCTTGCCGTATTCGATCGCCGCCCAGGTGTTCATGGCCATCGGGTTGGCGTAGTTCAGGAATTTCGCGCCGGGCTCGGCGACTTCGAGGATATCCTTGCAGAAATCGAGGATTACCGGGATATTGCGCTGGCCGTAAAGAATGCCGCCGGCGCAGATTGTGTCGCCGACACACTGGTCGATGCCATATTTCAACGGAATGCGTATGTCGTCGGCATAGGCTTCGAGACCGCCGACGCGAACGCAGCTGATGACGTAGCGGGCACCCTCGAGGGCAGCACGACGGTCGGTCGTTGCCGTAACCTTGGTCGGCAGCCTGTTGAATTCGACGACCCTGTCGAGGATCGACTTGATCATCTGGAGGTTGTGCTCGCTGAGATCGGTCAGCGCGAATTCGACATCCCTGAATTCAGGAACGCATAGAATGTCTGTGAACAGCTTCTTGGTGAACCCGACGCTTCCCGCACCGATGATAGCGATCTTGAAACTCATCAGTCTCACCTCGACCTGATCGAATGTAAGGGCAAAGGCGGTGAAAAGAGGCCTGGCCCACCTGCCCTGGCATGCAGGCTGGAATCCGGCACTTCCTCCCGTCCGCTCTTTGACCGCAGTTTCTTTTGCTTTTCTCAGGGGATTATGCGCCTAATTCAGCAAGGGACCAGAGAAGGATTATGCTTTCAGGGGTAATTTTGTGCTGCGGAACTTGATCGACACCGGGCCGGCGGGCAGGACGGTATCGCTGCCGCGCGGCCGCCAGCGCCTGCACACCATGCCGACAAGCACCGGCTATGAAGTGCGCGAAAACGAGGTCTACGACTGGGATGGGCGCAAGCGCGGCCAGACGCCGTTTACGGTACTCCAGCATACGATCAGCGGTACCGGCCAATTGCGCTATGAGAACCGCAACTACCGCCTGCAAAAGGGCGATACGTTGCTGGTTCTCGTGCCGCACAACCATCGTTACTGGCTGGCCAAGGGGGACCGCTGGGAATATTTCTGGATATCAATGAACGGCGAGGAGGCGCTGCGCATCCACAAGTCGATCCTTGCCGCCGTCGGTCCGGTGCTACGGCTGCAGCCATCGACGATCGATCATCTCGCCGATTGCAGCGTGCGCCTGATCACGGGAGCGGTCTCGCCTGGAGCCGCCTCGGCCGTCGCCTATGAAGCAGCCATGGCGCTCTACGACGATGTCTTCGGCTCGCATGCCGTCACCGACGAAAAGAGCGCCATGCAACCGGTCATCGACCACGTCAAGGCCAATCTCGACAGGCCGCTCCGTGTTGCCGATCTGGCCGAAATCAGCGGGCTGAGCCGTGCGCATTTCTCGCGCTGCTTCGCCGAGAGTGAGGGTCTTCCACCTGCCGAATTCGTGCTGCAGCAGCGACTGCAGCGCGCGGCGAAGTTGCTGACGAAAGCCGATTTCCTGCCGGTGAAGGAGGTCGCCATCATGTGCGGCTTTGAGGATGCCAATTATTTTTCGAAGGTCTTCCGCCGCCTCTACGGCATCAACCCGACGCAATTCCGCACCAACGGAATGTACGCCAGCATGGGACCGCCCCGATAGCTTTGGCGCCGCGCTTGGCGTCGGGTGCGGGAACGCTTTTGCTTCCCCTTGGTTTAAGACAGGAGTGCCTGTTCGCCGCCGCTGGCAACGCCATGATCGGCGCTCGCCGCGGAGATCAAGCCGTAACTCTCGGGTAAGAACAGACTTCAGGGAGTAATCGATGAACAATCCCGATCCGAACGACCCGAATCCGCTGCCGGACAATCCCAATCCGGAGCCAGCTCGGCCGCCCACCCCGCCGGAGACTCCGCCGGGTGAACCTCCAGGCGTACCGCCGCCTTCGCCTGATCCTGTTCCGTCGCCGGACCAGGACCCGATGGGGATCCCTCCCGGCACCCCGGCCCAACTCCCTGCGCACCCGACCTTCCCCGGGCCCCCCGCGTCACGGGCGGGCGGGGTGGAGGATGGCAGGGTGATCTCGGCGAAGCGCTCGAAACGGGTCTTGCCATGGAACGTTTTGCGCTGGCGCTCATTCACCCTTCCATCATGCAATTCGGCGGCGGACCCTGCAACCAAAGGAGGTTAAAGTGAAAGTTGGCAACTGCATGACAAAGGACGTCGAGATCGCCAATCCGCAGCAAACCCTGCGCGATGCGGCAGAAATGATGGCGCGCCTCGATGCCGGCGCGATGCCGGTGGGCGAGAACGACCGGCTCGTCGGCATGATAACCGATCGCGACATCGCAATCCGCGGCGTCGCCCAAGGCAAGACACCTGACGCCAAGGTGCGGGAAGTGATGAGTACCGAGGTCAGGTATTGCTTCGATGACGAAGACGCGGAGGATGTTCTGCGCCACATGGCTGACCTGAAAGTGCGCCGGTTGCCGGTGCTTAATCGCGACAAGCGCCTGGTCGGCATCGTTTCGCTGGGCGACCTCGCCACTAACAGCGAGACGGCGACAGCAGGTGAAGCGCTAAGCGGCATATCGCAACCCGGCGGCGAGCATTCGCAAACGATACACTGACGGCGCACCATCGGCCGAACCGGGCGGCATCTTCCGGCCTATGGCCCGTGACCGAGCTGCCGCCCCGGAAGACCGGATGGACACCGGCCTGCCGGCGAAACTGTTCAGAGGCTGAACTGGACGGCAAACCGACGAGGAGCAAGTCATGATTACCATGAAGGCAGTCCGTATCCACGATTTTGGTGGGCCGGAGGTTCTTTCGCTGGACGACGTTCCGTTGCCTCAGCCGCGCGACGATGAGGTCACGCTCAAGGTCTGCGCGGCAAGCGTCAATCCAGTCGACTACAAGGTTCGCGAAGGCTCGTCAGGCGCAGATCTGCCCGTCACGCTCGGCCGCGACGTATCCGGCGTGGTGGAACTGTGCGGCACGCGGGCCTATACGCTGAAGAAGGGCGATCCGCTTTATGCCATGCTCGGCCACGACCGCGGCGGCAACGCCGAATATGTCGTCGTCAAGGCGACGGAGGCGGCGGCGAAGCCGCAACGTCTAAGCCACGTCGAAGCCGCTGCCGTGCCGCTTGCGGGCCTTGCCGCGTGGCAGGGCCTTTTCGTCCACGGCGGCCTCAAATCCGGGCAGCGGATCCTCATCCATGGCGGCGCCGGCGGCGTCGGCCATCTGGCGGTGCAGTTTGCAAAGGCTGCGGGTGCCTTCGTCGCGACGACGGTGTCCGCGCAAGATTTCGATTTCGTCCGCGCGCTTGGCGCCGACCAGGCGGTCGACTACAAGAACCAGCGTTTCGAGGAGGTCGTCGAAGACGTCGACCTGGTCTTCGACCTGATAGCGGGCGAAACGCAGGACCGCTCCTGGGACGTGCTCAAGCCCGGTGGGACGCTCGTCTCAACCCTTTCTGAACCGTCGGCGGAAAAGGCCCGCCTGCATCGGGCCAGCGGCGTTTCCTATATGACCAAGCCGAACGCAGCGCAGCTTGCCGAGATCAGCCGCCTCATCGACGCCGGGAAGGTCAGGCCATTCGTGCAGGCAATCTATCCTCTCGAGGAAGTCGCCAAGGCCGAGGAACGGCTTGAGAGGCAGCATACGCGCGGCAAGATCGTGCTTCAGGTAGCCGCCTGAGCAGAGAAGTTGGCTTTGTCGAGCTTTGGCACCTCGCCGAAGAACCGGCTGCAGGCAAATTTGCGGAGTGCTCGGACCCGGTCCGTTTCCTGCTGCTCAGCTGCCCGGCGGCCGAGAGTTTGACACAGGACGGCGCGCCGGGCCTGGCCGGCTTAGGCAGGCGCCGGCCGAAGCAGCATGAGCTGGGTTTGCCGGGATACGCAAATCAAACAAATCAAGGAGATGCAACGGAGTGTGAGGCACGTCGCGATACCGCCGCACGGGCCGCCGTCGTGGAATCCCGAAGCGAAGGGCACAATTTGCCGACAGCGGGCTCGGTTTGTACCGGCCCGTGAGCCACAAAAACCGCTTCAAACCGGTGGATGCCGGCGTTAGGTTCGAACCATGTCTAAATCCGCCAATCCGATCTCCATTGCCCGTCGCGATCAGATGTTTCCCGCGCTGGCTGAGGCCGACCTGGACCGCATGGGCCGTTTCGGCGAAGCCGTATCCTATGCTGCAGGCGAACAGATCGTCAAAGCCGGCGAGCTGGCACCCGGCCTGATCGTGGTCCTGTCCGGCAAGGTGGACATTATCCAGGGCGGCAGCTTCGGCCGGCGCGAAACGATCGTCACGCATGGTGCGGGCAATTTCGTCGGCGAGTTGGCGCAGCTGTCAGCCCGGCCCTCGCTGGTGGATGTGCAGGCGGTCGAGCCGGTCGAGGCGCTCGTCATCCCCTCGCAAAGGCTGCGCGACCTGATGGTGCAGGAGGCAAACCTCGGCGAGCGCATCATGCGGGCGCTGATCCTGCGCCGTGTCGGCCTGCTCGAGAGTGGCACAGCCGGACCGATCATTATCGGACCGGTCGACAGCGGCGACGTATTGCGGCTGCAAGGTTTTCTGGCCCGCAGCGGTCAGCCGCACCGGGTTCTCGATTCCGCTACCGATCCCTGCGCCAGGACCCTGATCGAACGCTTCCATGTCGATATCCACCATTTGCCGATCGTGCTCTGTCCGAACGGCAAGCTGCTGCTCAATCCCGGAGAGAACGAGCTTGCCCGCTGCATCGGGCTGGTACGGCCCATCGACGCCGACAAGCTGTACGACGTGGCCATTGTCGGCGCCGGACCGGCCGGCCTCGCAGCTGCCGTCTATGCGGCTTCCGAAGGGCTGTCGACGATCGTGCTCGATTGCCGTGCCTTTGGCGGACAGGCGGGTGCCTCCTCGCGCATCGAGAACTATCTCGGTTTCCCCACCGGCATTTCGGGGATGGCGCTGATGGCGCGCGCTTACAATCAGGCGCAGAAATTCGGCGTCGAGATGGTGATACCGGACGAGGCGAAGCTGCTGGGCAGTGCAAGCGACACGTCCGGCGCCCATTACACGCTCGCCGTCGGCGACGGGGAGACCGTGCGGGCGCGGTCGGTGGTGATAGCCAGCGGAGCGCGCTATCGCCGCCTCGATATGGCCAACCTTGCGCAATTCGAGGGAACGTCCGTGCATTATTGGGCTTCGCCGATCGAAGCGCGGCTTTGCGCCGGGCAAGAGGTAGCCTTGGTCGGCGCCGGCAATTCGGCTGGGCAGGCCGCTGTCTATCTGGCGGCGCATGTGAGGAAGGTATGGCTACTGGCGCGCGGCGGGAGCCTCGATGCGAGCATGTCGCGTTATCTAGTGGAGCGCGTCAGGGCACAGCCGAACATCGAGGTGCTGGCTGAGACGCAAATCACGGGGCTGGACGGCGACGACGGCAATCTTGGCAATGTGCGCTGGCGCAACCGCGACACGGAGACAACACGTCCGGTCCGCCACCTCTTCCTGTTCATCGGCGCCGATCCGAACACCAACTGGCTGGCGCAATGCGGCTTGGCGTTGGACGCGAAGGGCTTCGTTCGCACCGGGCCGGAAATTGGCCAGGAACGTGGTGCGCTGGAGACGAACCGCAGCGGCGTGTTCGCCATCGGCGACGTGCGCTCCGGCTCGATCAAGCGCGTCGCCGCTGCCGTCGGCGAAGGCGCCCAGGTGGTTGCGGCGCTGCATGCATATCTCGCGCAAAACGGCAGTCTCGCCGTGGCACCTCAACTGGTCAGGAGCGTATGATGGCAGAGGAATGCAAGCATGCCGGAGACATTCGCGACGTCACACCGAGCGCGCTCGGCTGCGAGGAATGCCTGAAGAGCGGTACGCAGTGGGTGCATTTGCGGCTTTGCCGCACATGCGGTCATGTCGGCTGCTGCGACGACTCGCCCAACCGTCATGCCACCAAGCATTTTCGGGCAACCGGCCATCCTGTCATCGAAGGCTACGATCCGCCGGAAGGCTGGGGATGGTGCTACATCGACGAGATCTTCCTCGACCTTGGCGACCGCACCACGCCGCAGAACGGTCCGATACCGCGCTTTCTTTGAGCCTGGCGCGGCCGGGGTCAGTTGCGCAGGCCGGTCCGTAGGTACCAGCCTTTTCGGCGGACGCGACTCGGTACGGGGAACTCTGCTGGCGGTGATGATCCTGGGCACAATAACGGCCTGACCTTGCTCAACGTATCGAGCTTCTGGCAGGACGTAACCAAGGGTGCGGTGCTGCTGCTCGCCGTTGGCCTTGACCAACTGCGCATTCGTTCGCAACGCTGAAACCGACCAAGCCTTCGTTCAAGGAGCGTTACCATGCCCGAGCGCATCGCCTTCCGCATGAACCTCAATCCCGGTCAGGCAGCCGAATACAAGAAGCGGCACGACGAGATCTGGCCGGAGCTCACACAGGCGCTGCGCGATGCTGGCGTATCCGACTATTCGATCTGGCTCGACGAGGAAACAAACCATCTGTTCGGCACGCTTGTTCGCACCGAAGATCACACCATGGATCGGCTGCCGCAGACTGAAGTCAACCGGCGCTGGTGGGATTTCATGGCCGATCTGATGGAGTACGACGCCAACAACGAGCCCGTTGTGGTGCCGCTGCGTAATGTCTTCCACATGGACTAGCCGGCTTGCCGCTCCAAGAACCGAATAAGTCCGCTAATCCAGGGCTGCTTCGGCTTGAGCGGGCGTACCGTGACCCTCAGGCGGTGCCAATGAGCGCTCGCGCATATGCCTGACCGTCTGACGGATACGATCGGCAAGAGATGCAATCGCGCCCTGTGCCGTGCGCGTCCCGATGACGGAGTCCAGGGTAACCGCCTGCGTTGAGAATTTGTGTTTGAACGACTCTGCGCCACAGAGGAAATCGACCATGCTCAAGCCGTGATCGATCGACCACTGTACGTAATCCATCAACAGGATCACACCCGGCGACGCCCGGCTGAAATCCGGATCGAAGGTGGTCACGAAAGCCATCATCACGCCGCGCTGGACGAAGTTGATCGACACCGCGACCATCACGCCATTGCATTCCAGGATGAAGATATGCAGCACGCCGGCGCGCGCCAGCGCATCGACGAGCGCGGCGAGTACCGGCACGCCCTCCTCGAAGAGATCGGACTCACGCATGCGCTCCGTCAGCCATTTGCGCTTCAGGGTCGCGAGGCGCTCCAGTACCGGTTGCAGCGGCTCGTCGGGCGCAAGCAGGCGAAATTTCACCTCTCCGGTTTCTTCCAGCGTTTTGATGCCGCGCCGATAGTTCTGGCGCGTCTTTTTCGACTGGTCCGCAAACCATACCGCTCCGCTTTCCCATTGTCCGGCAACGCGATAGCTGACTTCCGTTCGGTGAAAGGGACGAAGCCTGATGCCGCTGGAAGCTCCCGGCGTGAAAATTTTGCGGGCCGCCGCATCCGGCGAAAGACGACTGATCAAGGCAAGATCGAAGCCACCGGCATCGCAAAGTTGGGTCCATAGCTCCTGCAACGCCGACAACGAGCATTCCGGGGCAACGAGAATGTCCCCATAGTCGGTATAGCTGCCGGCCGCCCATTCGAGAAACCGCAGCCCCCTGCGTCTACCGATCGCCAGCGGAACGACGGCAACGAGTTTCGCGCCCTTCCAGATCAGGCCGATCCGCAACGCGCGCTGGTCACGGCGTTGTACGGTATTCCACCACGCCGAAATCCAGGCATGGCTTTGAAAGATGAGCCCATCGGTGCGATGCCAAAGCTCCGTCCAAGCGGCTTCGACCGTGGCCAGGCGATCCGCCGAACGGACGATTTCCAGGCGCTCCGCGCCCACAGCGTCGATGGAAACAACGGTGTTCATGAAGGGGAACTGTCCTGTGGCTGGGCGACCCCATTGGGCCGCCTGTGAAACAGTCGCATGACATGCCTTGCCATTTTCTTGAGCGGCATGATGTAGAGCCCAAACAGCGATTGATAATCGCGTACATCGCGGTCTATCAGACCAAATTTCAGGTCTTCATCCAGCTCCGGGACAAATTGCGTTCCGAACAGACGATCCCAGAACGAAAAAAGCAGGCCGAAATTCTTGTCATAGTGACGAGGGTCGATGCTGTGATGCACCTGGTGCCAGTGCGGACACAGGATGATGTTGTTCAACGGGCCGAACGAGATCTTGAGATGTGTGTGGCGGACAAAGTCCATCATCAGGATGTTGCGGATGACGTAGACGTTGATGCCGAAGATAGCGACCTCTACCGGATCGAGTGCGATCAGGCTCCAGATGCCGAAGCAGATGCCCGGGATGACGCCGTCCCACATACGGTTCATCAGATCGTCCAGCGGATGAACCCGGTCCTTGGTGATCCCGACCATCACCTCGGCCGAATGATGCACCTTGTGCAATTCCCACAAGAACGGGAAGCGGTGCTGGGCGACGTGGTAGAGGTAGTATGAAATATCGTAAGCGACCAGCATGGTTGCGGTGAAGATGACAATCGTCACCGGTCCGGCCGGGCCGCCGAGAAGCGGCGCGTGGATATTAAAGATCCAGCCGATTGCCTCGCGTGTGCCATAGCCGACCGCGACAACGAAGGTGACGCCGGCAGGAATGAGCAGGAAAGGCATTATCGCCCGTTTCGTGATCCAGAACAGGGCGTCGGCTCGCGCCGACGGGTGCAGGATGACTTCCGGCGGGAAGGCAAAGTCGAAAAAGTCCCTGAGCGATTTCTGTTCGGCAGTTCGCCAGTAGGCGATCACAGCGCTGCCCAGTGCGGTGAGGAAAAGCAGGCCGAGCGTGGTCAGATTGACGTTCGAAAGCTTTTCCACAATCGCTCTGACAAATTCGGAAAACATCGTTGCAGCGGCTCCTGAGTCGGAAGAAGGCAGTCCGGGGTCGTAAGAAGGCAATCGGCGAATTGCAAAGCATGAAATTCTCGCCAAACCCGCTGCGTCGCCTGCAACCAGTGGCTGTTGCGGGCGCAGCAGGCAAAGCAGGCTGGATGGCGCGAGACTAGCAGATCAACGGTAACGAAACCGCTAAATGTCCAAACGTAATTAATGTCGAATGCGGCCGGAACTCGCTCGGCAACTCTACGTTGGCGCCGGTCTTTGCCGTTGCGGCGGGTGAATTGGGTCAAGATGGATATCGATTCCGGCCTCGCCCACTTGACCATGCCAGGCGAGGCGTTCGGCTTGCTGCCTGGTGCCAAAACGCAGTGAAACCCAACCGCCCTGCCCCGGCATGTCACCGCCGGCGCGGATGTCGAGCGCAGCATCAGGAAAGCGGATGGCCAACAGCGGCTCGTCGCCGCGCAACACCGTAACCGTGTTTTCGTGCCGGTCGGCATGGAGGCCGGCCGCCAGTTGGAAGACGATCTCGGACTCTCGCCTGTCGCCGAGCAGTTGGTCGGTGATGAGGATGCCATCGGCCTGGTGCGCCAAAGTGCGCTGATGCACAACGCCGAAGCGGCTTTTATAGCCGTCATGCCGGGCGCTCAGCCTCCAGTGCGTTCCCGGCTCGCTCTCCACCAGCGCCGCGACGGCCTTGTGCGACCAGTTGAAATTCCCAGCGATAGTGCTTTGGCTCTTACCCTCGACATTCAGCGTGTTGTGCGCCGGCGTGGAGCGGAACCAGTCACGCCAGACGCCTCCCGAACCGTAGAGCCAGGTGCCAGGATCGACCAGCACCGGCTCGCCGTCGATGCACAGGGTGAGCGACAGCGCGTCGGCATGGCCGTGCGCCGCTATCGAGAGATAGCCGAGCGGTCCATGGTCGAACGTCAGTTCGACGCTGCGGCCATTCATTGCTCCGCGCCAGACGGAGAGCCCGCCTTGCGCGAATGTCTGCAAGCCATGCACCGCTGGCGCCGGGCCCGACGGCGCACCAAAGAAAAGCGAGCGAAAATCGTCAGGTTCCGGCGCATTGCCCGGCATTCCCAGCAAGCCATGGATGGCGGCCGCGACGGACCGGATGTAGTCCGGCTCGTCCCCCAGCTTCAGCGCGCGGCCCTCATCGTCGTCGCCGAAGCGGGCAGCTTTCTTAGGCAGCCAGCCCACGAAATTCGCGAAGGCCCCCAGACGCGCTTCGACAGCCGAGGGAAACGGCGTTCCTGCCTGGCGTGCCGCGGCGGCGCACAGCAAGATGAGTTCGGCGGTGAAGGCTGCATAGGTCGGCGTTTGCTCGGCACCGGCGCCATCGGCAAGTATCTGCTTGTGTGCCTCATTCAGGAGGGCGCTACGGGCAATTTCGGATTCGGCCCCAAGCGCCAGGCCAACCAGATATTCGCCGGCCAATTCTGCGACGAGATGGTTGTTGGCGGAGGAATATCGCGATGGAAACCGCGGCAGCCAATAGGCGCTTGCCGCGAGTATTTCACCAGCTTTCCGCAGTGTCGCCGGGTCAAGCCGGTCGCCGACGAGGTCCAGGGTGACGATCAGGCTGATGGCTCGCAGCGCTACTTCGATGCCGGAAGCCCAGCCAATGCCTCGGAACGGCGGATTCGCGGAATGCCAACTGCCGATCGCCGCCTCGATGGAAATCCGGGACCGATTGTCCTCGCTGAGGAGCAGGTGCGCGGCCAGTACCGGCAATTGCTGCAGCCGGTTGATCTCCCAGACATATTTTATATCGCCAAGGTCGCCGCCATGGCGAAAATCGATGTCGAAAGTATGAGCCTCGGGGCCAGGCCAAAGCCTGCCGGTCACTGGATCGAGACGCCAAAGCTCGGCAGGAAACAAAAGATCGGGCTCGCGCTTTGGCCATGTCCGCCCGAGTGCCGAAAACCGGCCCAGAAGCGTCTCTTGCGCGGCCGCCGCTATGGCTTCACGTTGAGCGTCGGTCGCGGCCAGCGCAGCATCGCGAAATCCAGGCAGCACCGGGTGCAACTGCGGCGATGGATAGCGCTCCCACCCGTCATCGCGACGGCGCGATGCGATCCTTCGACGTTGCTCGCCCAGCCGGTGCAACACCTCGGCCGGTCCCATGCTGCGCAATCGGTTGATGTACCAGCCGATTCTCATGCAGGCTCCGTCCGGGTTTCGGTCCTTGTATACCATGCCGCCGAAAAGCTGCGCGCCGGCAATCTTTTTTCCCGTTCGTTGCGGTTAATATCTCCGGCGACCATGCGGAGAGAGCGATGAGAAAAGCGATGTGTGTTGTTGCCTGGGTGCTCGCCTTGGTTATGGCGGCCGAGGCAGCGCCGATCTCTCTCAAGCGCGGCGTTGGCGTGCATGAGTGGCTGAACTGGTCGCCGGTGGAGAAAGACGGAACCTACGTTTGGCCGCCCTATCGCAGCGAGCAGGAATGGCTTGCGGGAAGCAGGCCGCTCACCGATTGGCCGGCCGGGGAGGTGTTTGCCCACATCCGATCGATGGGCCTCGACTTCGTCCGGCTGAGCGTCGATCCCGGTCCTCTGCTTGCCAGCGAGGGCGCCAAGCGGCAGCAGGCGCTGGACATACTTGCCGCCGCCGTCGAGCGGATCACGTCGACCGGCCTCAAGGTGGTTTTCGATCTGCATGGCGTCACCCAGGTTCCGGCCTACAGCATGGAGATTATCTATGGCGGCGCCGATAGCGACGGCGTTGCCCGCTATCGTGAAATGGTTGTGGCGGTCGCCGCCATGCTGGTCAAGATCGGCACCGACAAGGTCGTCCTCGAACCTTACAACGAGCCGGCATACTATCCTTGCGATGCGAGCGGCAGCGATGACTGGCAGCGCATCATGGCAGGCACGATCCGCGACATTCGAGCGGTCAGCAACGACCTCACCATCGTTGCAACCGGCGCCTGTGGCGGCAGCATTGCCGGACTGGTCAATCTCGGCCCCGGCTTCGATGATCCAAAAATTTATTACAGCTTCCATATGTACGAGCCGCACAGTTTCACCCACCAGCGGCCCGATGACCCAAACAGCTTTGCTTCGGGACTTCCCTGGCCGGCTGACAGCAGTACACCCGAAGTGGTGACCGAAACCCTTAAGGCGCGGATGGAAGCTGCCGGCTTGAGCAGGGTCGAGCAGGTGATGAACATGGCCACCGCGCGCGATGCAATCGCGAGTTATTTCGAGCAGAACTGGGGCCAGAGCCAACTCGAGGCGAGCTTTCGTCAGGCCGTCGACTGGGCTGAAGGCCATGGCATTCCAAGCCGGCGGCTCTTCATGGGCGAATTCGGCGTTATCCTCATGTCCGCGGACGGCCGCATCGGCGCCTTCGAGGCCGACCGTTCGCGCTATCTCAAGGCGGTGCGCCGAGAGGCCGAACGCTTCGCGATCCCATGGTCTGTCTGGGAGTTCTCCAATCGCTATGGGATGAGCCTCATCCGGGCCGATGGCCCCGGCGTACCCGACCCGGAGATGCTGCAGGCATTGGGCCTGCCATAATTGCCGTCACTCCTCTTCGCCGGTGAGCAGCCGGCGGCAACGTCAACCCCTGACCGCCAGGCTTGATCGAGAACGGCCCGTGGCAGCTTTCCTCGCGGTTGGGTTGTGTTGGCCACGAAGTGTTTAATACATTTAGCGTAATGGAGCGAGGAATACGCGCGCTCAGGGGGAACAATGTGTGGAATTGCCGGATGGATCGGGCGAAGGGCCGAGAATCCACAAGAGCGGGCCGCCAGAATGTCAAACGCATTGCGGCACCGCGGTCCCGATGCCGAAGGCACCGAGATATTGGACTTGAATACCGGCGAGGAACAATTGGCATTGGTCCATCGCCGCCTGGCGATTATTGACTTAGCGCCCGAGTCAAATCAGCCGATGCATATTGAGGACGGTCGTCTCAGAATAATTTTCAACGGCGAGATATATAACTATATCGAGCTGCGCCAGGAACTGATCGGTCTTGGCCATCATTTTCGAACACGCTCCGATACCGAGGTGCTGCTCAGAGCTTACGATCAGTGGCACTTGTCGGTGTTCGACCGGCTGAGCGGCATGTTCGCCTTTGCACTCTGGGATGCTCAGAGGCAGGAATTGATCCTCGGCCGGGATCCCTTCGGCAAAAAGCCCCTTTACCTCATGCAAAGCGAAAAATTGCTGTCCTTTGCCTCAGAGATCAACGCGTTGTTGTCATCGCAGCCAAATGCGCAGCAACTCGATCTGGACGCTGTGCACGACTACCTGCGCTGGCGTTACGTGCCTGGACCGCGCACGCTTTTTAAACAGATCCGCAAACTCAACCCCGGAAGCTATGCCGTTTGGTCGCAAGGGACTGTGAGGGAAACGCGCTATTATACGCCTCCGGATCAAACGGACCTGACCGAGGACATCGACGACGAAACCGCCAAGCGACGATTTCTGGAACTGCTCGACCATTCCGTCGAGATCAGAATGCGCAGCGATGCACCTTTCGGCGCCTTTCTCTCCGGAGGCCTCGACTCGTCAGCAATCGTCGCCCTGATGACCAAGCACAGCGACAAACCCATTCGTACATTTTCGGTCGGTTTCAGCGAACCGGCCTATAGTGAACTTCCATTCGCCCGACGCGTCGCCGATCATTTCAAGACTGATCATTGCGAACTGGTCATTGAAGCGGACGACCTGATTGACCACCTGCCGAAGTTGATTCGCCATCTGGGGGCGCCTGTTTCACAAAGTTCGGACATTCCAATTTACCTGATGTCGGAGCGAGCCTCGCAGGACGTCAAGATGGTGCTCACAGGGGAAGGGGCAGACGAGGTTCTCGGCGGGTATCCCAAACATCGCGCAGAGTCACTGGCTGGAATCTACCGGTCCCTCGTTCCAGCCTTGCTCCACAACAACCTCTTCGCCCCTTTGATACGCGCCATGCCTGGCGCGTCGGCCAAGTTCGATACATTTGCCCGAAGCGCGGGTGAAAGGGACTTTGCCACCCGGATGATCTCCTGGTTTGGTGCCATGACAGCGCGGGAACACGGTCGCCTCATCGGTGCGCCGGCCAATTGCCGCAATGAACGTAACAACTTCCCGTTTTCCTCAAACGCGACGGCGTCCCATCTTCGCCGCGCGCTGTTTTTCGATCAGACATCGTGGTTGCCTGACAATCTCCTGGAACGAGGCGACCGGATGATGATGGCCGGTTCAATCGAAGGAAGAATGCCGTTCCTCGATCGCGATCTGGTTGCGTTCGTCAGCAAATTGCCCGATCGCTACAAGGTGGGTTGGCGTAAGGGTAAGCTGATCTTGCGCAAGAGCATGGCCAACATGCTTCCTGAGGAAATTCTCAACCGCCGCAAGATCGGGTTCAAGGTGCCGATCGCCGAATGGTTTCGGGGGTCGATGAGGAACTACGTGCATGACCATCTTTGCTCGCCTCACTCCGTCATTCGCAGCTATTTGAGCCCGAAACAGCTTGATCAAATCGTCTCGGAACACACCACGCGTGCCGCAGACCACGAAAAGCTGATATGGGCGCTGTTGAATTTGGAGATATTCCACCGCGAATTCAGGCTTGAAGCGCCGCCGCCATCATCGGCGTCAGCGCTTGACCGGTTGATGGCTTGACGCGGCCGACCTCCAGACATCGCAGATTGCGCCGACAAACGGGGCGAGCTCAAGCCGTTCCCGATGCACGGCTATGGCACCAGCACCAAGCCTTGCCCTCAATGCCGGGTCCTCCACGAGGCGGCTCAGTGCCTCGGTCAATGCGGTAACCTCGCCTGGCGGCACCAGCAGCCCGGATTGCCCGTCGGTGATGATGTCTTCGACCGCACCCACCGGGGTTGCCACCACCGCCAGACCGGCTGCCATGCCTTCGATCACCGACATCGGCAGGTTTTCGGCGAAGGAGGGAAGAACCAGAATATCGGCCGAAGAGATCAGCGATGCGACATCGTCAGGTCCCACCCAACCGGGAAGGGCGATCCGGTCTGCAATCCCCAGCACGGCCGATTTTGCCCCTGCCGCCGCCACTTCGCCATCGCCGGCAATCGTAGCGCGCCAGTTATTGATAGCGTTCATGCGGTGCAGCGCGTCCAACAATTGCGGTACGCCCTTGCGGTCGCCGATACGACCCAGGAACAGGATATGCACATGGTCGCCGCCGCCGATATGCGCCAGCGACGGGACTTCGGTCGCATTGGGCACAATCACGATATTGCCGGCAGCGCCCGGCGCCCGGCTGGCGACGAAATCGCGCCAAAGCCTGCCCAAAACGATCACCCGATCTGCATGCTCGAACAGAGCTTTGATACGGCGGCTTATGAACCCGCGATCGTCTTTCCAGAATGTCTGATACTGCGCCCCGTGCAAATGCAGGACATAGGGTATCGACAGCAGCCGTGCGCAGGCGGCGATCACCATCTTGCGGTAGGTGCTGCCGGAAACTGAGATGTTGATATGAATGACATCGGCGCGTCCAGCCAGACGCGCTTTAAGCATCCGTAAGCAAAAGCCGAGCATATAGAAGATCGAAAGTCCGACATGCCCCGGGCCACGACTGGCAAGGAAGCGCACATCGATGTCGGTGATTTCTTGCCGTTCGAACTCCTGCTTCAGCGCCCCCATGATGCGGTCGATGCCGCCCTGCCCCGAAACGCCCGACGGCGTCGCGACCAGGACATGTATTTTTCGATCGGATATGAGGCGCTGCAACATGATGGTACTCTAAATAACACAGACCGGGTAACTGCAAAGCAAACGTTCGCGATAAGGTTTACGGCAAATCTTTTAGTTCAAACTGAATCTGTTCACCCTTCGCTGTCATAGCGCTGGATTTTCCGCCAGTCGGCGGCTAGTCGAAGGTGAATTTTCCAGGGACACGCCTTTGCTGCTCCGTTCCACGCTCATTTATGCTCCGGCGATCCTGCTGACGCGAATTTCGGCGCTGCTCCTGCTGGTCGTGGTGACGCGTCTGATCGACCAGACCGAGTATGGCCTGCTCACGCTGGTGGTGACCGTCGGCGAAATGACCGACATTGCCGTCACCAACTGGCTGCGCATCGCCTTGCTCAGGCTTGGCGGCAAGGGCGAGGTCAGCCGCGGCAGCCTGATGCTGGCCGGGCAGGTGTTGCTTGCCACCACGGCACTGGCGCTGGTCATATCGGTAGGCGCGTCGGCGGTGGTCGTGCCGGAACGCTGGGTCGAGTTCGCGATCGCGGTCTGCGGCTATTTGGTCGCGGGATCCATCAGCCGCTTCGCGTTGACGGTGCTGCAGATGCAGCAGCGTCATTCGGTCTATTCGATGCTCGAAGCCTTGCGCGCCCTGCTGCAACTCGCGCTGCCGATCGGCGCCATCCTTATCTTCCAGGATACCTTTCTGACGGTATCGCTCGGCTCGAGCCTCGGCGCCTTAATTGCCGGCATCGTGGCGGGAATCATGGCATCCCGGCGGGTCGTTGCCGGTCCGCCGCGCTTCACCCACAGGGACTTCTTCGCGCTCGGTGTGCCGCTGATCATCATGGCGCTGGTAGGCTTCGGGCTCAACAGCGCGGAGCGTGTGTTCCTCAAGATCTATTACGATGCCAGCGCTGTGGCGATCTTCGCCGCCGCCTATGCACTGGCCCGCCAACCGATCGACATGGTCGCCAACGCCATCAACATGGGCGCCTTTCCCGAGGTGGTCAGCCGGTTTGACGAGGACGGGCCCGCGGCATCGGGTCGGCTGCTGTCACAGCTGATGGCATTGATGATGCGGCTTTGCCTGCCGATTGCAGCGATGCTGGTCGCGCTCAGCAGCGATATCACTGAGCTCATGCTGCCCTCGCAATATCACGGCCGCTTCGGCCTGCTGTTTCCGATCATTGCCTTCAGCGTGCTTTGTGCCAATCTCACGAGCTTCGTCTATGGCGTCGTGGTGCACGCACACAAGCGGCCGTGGCTGCTGATCATCGCCAATCTCTTCGGCTCGGTGGCGACAATCGCATTGTCCCTGCTGTTGATCCCTCCGATGGCGGAGATCGGCGCCGCTTTGGCGCTGGCGGGCGGATCGGTGGTGGGCTCCATAACCTGCATCATCATCAGCGAGCGGCTCACGCCGGTGCCGGTGCCGTGGCGCGACATCGGCGTTTCGGTGGTCATCTCGCTCAGCGCGGGGGTGGCCGCCAAGCTTGCCAGCATGGTGGTCGGCGACGTGCCGGCAATCTTCTCGCTTGTCGCTGGCGGCACCGCCGGCGCTGCGGTTTTCTTCGGGCTGACCTCATTGTTCCACCCTGTGGCAGCAATGCAATTCGTCGCCCAGCTGCGGGCGCGGCTACGGATCGCATAATTCGCAAGCGATCTGTAAGCAGGCCTTTCCTAGGCTTGCAAATACATGCCGCAGCTTGCGGAAATGGGCTCTTTGCGCATCGGACAGTCGTTCTCCGCGTGTTCGGGCCATAAGAGGGAGGCGCACGAGCGGTCTGCCAGCTGTCGCGCACCAGCGCAAAAGACCCGACGAATCCGCAGATCGCAGTTGGGTCAGGGACGGACGATTGAAAAGCTGCATCAACAAGGATTAGTTAGGTCCAGCTTTGTCGTCCAAATCTGAGGGGCAGCGTGATCTCCCGATCCAAGAAGGTTGAACAATTTCGCGCTCTTCATAAATCCGGCTGCTTCCTGATCCCCAACCCCTGGGACGTAGCCGGCGCGCGAATGATGGCTAGTCTGGGTTTTAGGGCGCTGGCGACCACATCTTCGGGCTACGCCTTTTCGAAGGGCAAGAAGGACGGGGCAAAGGAAGTCGGCCGCGACGAAAGCTTGGCATACGCTGCCGAGATCGCAGCCTCGACGATCATGCCAGTCACTGCCGATTTGGAAGATTGTTATGAAGACACACCAGAAGGCGTGGCTGAAACCGTCCGGCTTGCCGCCGAAGCGGGATTGGCTGGACTTTCGATCGAAGATCGACAACCAAACCCCGGCCAGCCAATACGCGATTTTGATACGGCAGTGGCACGTGTAGCGGCGGCGGTTGAAGCTGCTCGAAAATACGACGTCGTACTCACCGCCCGCGCCGATGGGATGGGTAAAGGCGTATATGGTCTCGACGAGGCAATTCGCCGGCTGAAGGCCTTCGAAGCTCTTGGCGCTGAGGTGCTGTATGCGCCGGGCGTCCCGGACCTGGCGTCCCTCGAGCAGATTTGCAGCTCTGTCAGTGCACCAGTGAATCATGTCCTTGGCCAAGGTGTTTCCGGCCTCACATTCGAGCAGATTGCCGAGGCCGGTGTACGGCGGATAAGCGTGGGCGGCTCACTTGCGCGCGCGGCTGGCGGAGCACTAATGAAAATATGCCAGGAGATCGCAACGGGGAAATATACGGCGTTGGAAAGCGCTCCGGCGTGGAACAGCCTTCGCGATCCTAAGCCTGTGGTCTAAGTTCGAAAGGGGGTCGAAGCCAGCGTTCCGGGCATTAGGCGCCGCGCACCTGGAACACGCCGTAGGCGAATCTATAAACCGGCGTTTCGGCGCCAGCGACGCTCCCAGAACTCCCGGCAGAGCAGCCCTGCATAGGCAGTGTTGGTGTCGTAGTAGCGGCGCCACAAGCGTCGCGGCTCCTGGACGACACGGAACAGCCACTCCAGGCCGGCCGCTTGTATCAGCCTCGGCGCACGGGCAACCTTGCCGCCATAGACGTCGAAACTGCCGCCCACGCCCATCACGAAGCTTGGGGCGAGTTCGTCGCGGTAGCGCTTGAGAAATCGCTCCTTGCGCGGTGTCGGCATGGCCACCAACAGGCAGTCGGCGCCCGAGGCGTTGATCGCCGCGACGATCCCGGCCTCGTCCTCCGGCTTGAAATAGCCGTTGCGCATCCCCGCTATGACCAGGCTCGGATGGTCCTTGGCAAGTCTCGTTCTAACCGCTTCGAGAACGTGCTGTTCGGCCCCCAGTAGATAGGGCCTGAACCCACGCTTCGCGCAGAGGCTCAGCAGATTGATCATGATGTCGACGCCCGCCACCCTCTCGGGCAGCGCGACGCCGCACAGACGTGCGCCCCAAAGCACGCCGATGCCGTCGACGTTGACCACGTCCGCCCCTGCAACGTCCTCGCGCAGTTCGGCATTCTGGCGCATGGTCACCAGCTTGGCGACATTCACGACCACATGATGCAGCGGCCGCCGCAGGGTCATCGCCTCGTCGGCGATGGCCAGCGTCTCGGCCATGGTCAGCGCATGGATCGGTGCGCCAAGGAACTCCCGGCGCCGTGATGCCAACAGGGAATGCTGCGCCCAAGCCGCGTCGTGCACGTTCATGCAGCCTGCTCCCTTGCAAGCGCCACTTGAGCGACCTCTGGTTTCTTGCCTTCGATACGGGCGTCGGGCTTGCGTGCCTTGCGCCAGGTCCACAGACCCCTTGTATCGACAAGCTTCTTGTCCTTGAGCGCTTCGGGGTCGACCAGATTGAACTGCCGATGGTCGACCAGGAGGACGACGATATCGCACTTGTCGATGGCCGAAAGTGCGTCGGTGAACACGATGCCTCTGCCCTCGAGCTCATGCGGCAGCGCATTTGTGTTGGGTTCAGCCGCAATGATCTTCACATTGGGGATATCGGACAGAAGCTTCACCACCTCGACGGCCGGGCTCTCGCGCAAATCGTCGATATTGGCTTTGAAGCTGAGGCCAAGACAGGCGATCGTCTGCTTGCGGGAGGGATCGAGCAAGGCCTCGATATCCCTGACCACCGACATCGGCCGCTCGGAATTGATCCGGCGTGCCGAAGCCATCAGCCGTGTGCTGTTGGGTGCGGCGTCGATGATAAAATATGGATCGACCGCAATGCAGTGACCGCCAACGCCCGGGCTCGGCTGGAGGATGTTCACGCGGGGGTGACGGTTGGCGAGATCGATCACCTCCCAGACATTGAGCGACAGATCCTGGCACACCGCTGCAAGCTCGTTGGCGAAGGCGATGTTGACGTCGCGGAACGCGTTCTCGGTCAGTTTCACCAGCTCAGCACTTTCGGCCGTCGTCATGAACAGGTCGCCGGTGACGAAGGTTGAATAGAGTACCGCGGTCCGTTCCGACGATTTGCGGGACAATCCGCCGATCGAACGATCATTGTTGATCAGCTCGGTCAGCACCTTTCCCGGCAGCACGCGCTCGGGCGAATAGGCAACCAGCACATCGGCGTCTTCGCCATGCAGGACAGGAAATTTGAGATCGGGCCGCAACTCGGCAAGCAGCCCGTTCATAATGCGTGTCGTGCCGACCGGCGATGTCGATTCCAACACCACAAGGTCTCCTCGCTTCAGCACCGCGGCGATGCTTCGTGCCGCCGCGAGCACGTAGGTCACGTCCGGCTTATGGTCGTGGGTCATCGGGGTCGGCACGGCGATGATATAGGCGTCCGCCGGCTGCGGCGTGCTGTAGGCCTTGAGCTTGCCGTTCGCCACGACCTTCTGGATCAAGCCATCGAGGTCCGGTTCGACGATGTGGATTTCGCCGCGGTTGACCTTCTCGACCACCGCTCCGTTGACATCGACGCCAATGACGTCGAGCCCGCGGCTGGCGAAAATCGCACAGGTCGGCAGGCCGATATAGCCCATGCCGATTACGGAAACGGTTTTGATTTCAGCCATGATGCAGCAGTTCCTCAACAATCCGGTTACTGGCCCGGCCATCGCCATATGGGTTGTGTCGTTCCGCCATGCCGCGATAGGCGGCCGGATCGTCGAGCAGACGATTGGCGTTGAACAGGATTTTCTCGACATCGGTGCCGACGAGACGGGCGGTGCCGGCCACGATCCCCTCGGGTCGCTCGGTATTTTCGCGCATCACCAGCACCGGCTTGCCGAGCGAAGGCGCTTCTTCCTGCACGCCGCCGCTATCGGTAAGCACCAGATAGCTCTGCTTCTGCAGGTACAGAAACGGCAGATAGTCCTGCGGCTCGACCAGATAGATATTCGGCACGCCTTCCAGCTCTGCGTTGACCACCGAGCGCACATTGGGGTTTGGATGGACAGGGTAGACGATCTGCACGTCTCCGCGCGCCGCCAATCCCTTCAATGCCGTACAGATGCGCTGGATGCCGCCGTCGAAATTCTCGCGGCGATGGCCGGTGACGAGGATCATTTTCTTGGAAGGGTCGAGGAAGGGGAAGCGGGCGGCGAGCTTCGCGTTCATCAGCCTGTCGGCATCGATCGCGCCTGAAAAATGCAACAGCGTGTCGATCACCGTGTTACCGGTCACGAAGATGGTGCTTTCGGCTTTTCCTTCGGCGATGAGGTTGTCGCGCGCCTGAACGGTCGGCGCAAAATGCCAGGTGGCGATGTCGCCGGCAATCTTGCGGTTCAGTTCTTCAGGAAACGGCGAGTTGATGTTGTGGCTGCGCAATCCTGCCTCGACATGAGCGACCGGAATGCGCTTGTAGAACGCAGCCAGAGCCGCGGCCATCGCGGTGGTGGTGTCGCCCTGTACCATGACGATATCGGGCTTCGCCTTGTCCAGCACCTCGGCCATGCCCAGGAGCACGCGCGAGGTCACGTCGAACAGCGACTGGCCGGGTTGCATGATGTCGAGGTCGTGATGCACCGGCAGGCCGGTCAGCTCGACAACCTGGTCGACCATCTCGCGATGCTGGGCGGTGATGCATATTTCGGTGATAAAACCTGGATGAGCAAGAGCGGCACGCGCCACCGGAAAGCATTTGAGCGCCTCCGGCCTCGTGCCGAACACGATCAGCAGTTTCTGCCTCGACGGCAGTTTTGGACGTGAAAGGACGTTCATCGCTGATCCTGGTCGCCTGCAGCCCTCGGGACATGCCGACTATTGCCCGCAAGAGCCATAATAGCGCCGGAAAACGCCTTCGTGATCTCAATTCTTAATATATGATTAACAACCAAGGCCGTGTTCTCCCGGGTTAACTCTTGTGAAAGGTTGGGCTGACAAGTAGTCTATAGTGATAGTCTTGAAAAAGAATATATTGGATTGACTAATATTTTAATCATCGGCCACGCCGACGCATCCCGGCGCTGGGAAAACGAGCTTCTGGCGCGGTTGAGTGCGGCTGGACACGCGGTTTCGAGTTGCCGCGCGCCGGCGCCTGCACCCAATGCACGCGGGATGGATAATGTGCTGGCGCTCGAGGGCCGGCGCTTCGGTCCCTCAATGGCAAGCCGTTCCGAGCCGTTGCCGTCCGGCGATACCGGCCCCACCGACCTTATAATCGATCTCACCGCTACCGCCGCACGACGGGACACGCCGGTCCTGACGCTCGAATTTTGTGGCCACAGCAGCTTTGCCGCGGGCATGACCGAGATGCTGGCGAGCGGGCAATCGCCCGAACTCACCACCCGCCTCGACGGCGTTGCGGTCGCCAGGGCGCGGCCGATGGTCAGCGATCGGCTCTGGCTGTCCCGCAGCAGCAACGACCTGCTCGCCGGGGCGATCTCCCTGGTTGCCCAATGTGTCGCCCGCTTTTCCGCGGGCAAACTTGTGCCGATCGCCGAGAGCCCGGCGCCGACCCTGAAGAAAGGCGGCTTTATCAGGCACTATCTGCCTTTTTTCGGCAGGGGGCTGGTCGACCGCGCCGTGCAAAAACTGCGACGCGGCCGGCGCCCCTTCTATTGGCAGGTTGCCTACCGGCTGATCGACGGGCCAGGCGTCGCCGAGACCGGACAACTCGACGGTAAGCCGTTCACCGTGCTTGCCGATGACGGGCAGCGATTCTACGCCGATCCATTCGTTCTCGATCGCGACGGCCGCCATTTTCTGTTTGTCGAGGAATTTCCCTACGCCACGGGCCGCGGGGTGATTTCCGTCGCCGAACTTGGCACCGACGGCACTTTCGGCGTACCGAGGGTGGTGCTGGAGGAAGCGCATCACCTGTCATATCCGCAGGTGTTCGCTCGCTCTGGCGAGATTTTCATGATCGCGGAAAGTGCTGCGGCGCGCGAAGTGGTACTCTACCGTGCCATGCAGTTTCCGGATCGCTGGGTACGCGACACGGTGCTGATGACGGACAGGGATTTCAACGACGCCACGCTGCTCGAATCCGACGGTCGCTTTTGGCTGTTGGGGACGGAGCGGTTCGGTCACGGCAGCGCGTCGGACACGATGGCCGTCTATTCTGCCCCGGCGCTTCGCGGGCCCTGGGTCGCGCATGCGCTCAATCCGGTCGCCGTCGACCACTCGGCCACTCGGCCGGGCGGCGCTTTCATCCGCCAGGGGGACGCTTTGCTGCTGCCGGTGCAAAACGGGTCTAGAGCCTATGGCGGCGGCCTGGGGTTGATGCGGCTGGATCGGCTTGACGACTTCGATGTCCTGTTTGCACCGCCCCGCCCAATCGATCCGGGGCCGGCATGGGCGCGGGCGGGCATTCACACGCTCAATCGCGCAGGCAATGTCGAGGTTGTGGATAGCGCCGGCTGACGCGTCTGGAGCCTGCGCTTATCCAAGCCGATCCAGTTTCGGCTCGGATGCGACAGCGGTCGAGGATGTGCTCTTCGGCTGGTTTCTATACGGCACGTTTCTATAGGCAAGCAGCAACACCACGATAGTCGTGATATCCGGCGCTTTTGACGAGAGCGCGTTGTTCGACAGCGCAGCAAGCAGGAATGTCATGGTGCCGATCCATGCCGGCAGCGGCGCCGCGCGCAGCAGCCGAAAAATGAACCAGAATACCAGCACTATAAAGAGCACGGCTATCGGCAAGCCGAAGAGCATGATGATGACCACCGGCGCGCTCTCGATGAAGGGCAGATGCAGCTTCTCGTTGACGATCGCCAGGAGGTCGTCGACGTTCATGCCAAACAGGATGTCTTTCCAGCTAACAAGTCCGAATATCTGGTAGATCGTCACCCGCGCCATGAAATTCTCGTCAAAGATCGTGTTGCCGAATCGATTCAGCAGCCCGCCCGAAAACAGTATGGCCACCAGCACTGCGCCGCCCACCAGGGCGAACAGCAGCACGACGGACTTGGCCTGCCGCTGGTGCTTGAGAGTCAGGCGCGGCCAAGGCACGAACAGCAGCAGAATGAGGGTTTCTCCGGCAGCGAGCATCAGGGCGGCGCGGGCACCTGACGCAGCACAACCGACGAGCAACACGAGAATCGATGCCACCTGCACCCATATGCGCCAGCGCGTCAGCGGCACGAATCCGATGGCTGTGGCGCAGAGCGCGCCTAGTGCCAGTGGGTGCGCCGATAGGCCGATTGGCCTGAACTGCAGTTCGTTGAGACCGTAAGGCATAAATCGATGTTGAGTCACCGCCTCGATCGTGCCGAGCACAGCGCTAAGGATGACCATTCCAAGCACGACGTCGCCCAACGCCCGCCGCACTTCCGCGTTCAAGGCCAGCATCAACAGGCCTGCGGCGCCCGCCACCAGATAAGTATCGATGATGAACCCGGAGGAGCCCGCACGGCCGGTGACGAACAGATAGGGCACCAGCGCGAACATCAGCACCGAATAGCGGATCAACGCTTTGAATATTCCAATTTCGTCGCCCTGCAGCAGAAACGGTCGGCTGAAAAGAACGACGGCAAGCACCAGGAAGATCGCGTAGGTGCCGAAATGCAGCTTCTCGTAGAACGAGCCCCCCTGGGCCGTATAGTTTACGACCATGTTCATCACCTGCGGTGACACCGTAAAGCGAAGCAGGAGCGCGAAGGCCGCGCATAGGAAAAACAGCAGCGACAGCGCGTTCTGACGGCGCGCTCGACTGGACAACAATCGTTCCGATGCGGCAGCGGGATAGCTCATGGCCCATCCAGGTGAAGGTATTCAAACGGCATTCCGGGCAACGAGATCCCTTCAACGTCCGCCGGACGGACAGCGTGAGCGGTAAAATGGGGCAACTTGGAAAATAAGATGTTAACGATGTTTCTGTAGAGCAGGCCAAGCGTAATGATTTAACTAGGGTTGTCACCATGTCTGCCGGTTCCGGCACACCCCCCATCTCCGCGACGGCTTCCAACAACAGTGCATTCGAGCGAATCGCCAACGCGCGGCGCAGGGCAATGTTGCAACAGCATGGCCCAGCCGCGGCGCACAACTCCGCACCTGTGACGCCGCAACCACCCGAGCCCGTCGCGACGGTGACCCTGGACAAGATCGGCGATTTCCTCGAGCTCGATTTTCGACGCCTGTTCGTCTGGCTGCGGGCCGGCCTCGCTCTGGCGTGCATGCTGGCGGTAATCGGCGGCATTGTCGGCGGCGCCTATGCATTGCTGAGCAAGCAGCGTTACACCGTCACGACGGAGGTACTCATCAACCCTTCCAATTTGCAGGTTGTGGAAAACGACCTCTACTCGCAACCGGGCCAGGTCGATAGCCAGCTGCTCAGCACGCGCAGCAAGCAGCGCATCTTGACCTCGGGCAACGTGCTTTCCCGTGTGGTGGACGAACTGAATCTGACTCACGATCCAGAGTTTTTCGATCCAGACCGGAGCACACCCCCGTCTGGCGCTGTGGCGAGTGGCAGCAAGCCCGACCCGAGGCTTGTCGCCTTGAAGAACCTAGCGGACCGGGTAGACGCCACCGCGGACCCAACCTCGTTTGTCACAACCCTCTCGGTATCTGCGGAAACCACCGCCAAGGCGATCCTGATCTCGCAGGCCATAGTCAAAACCTTCCAGGAAGAACTCGCCAAGGCCGAAGCTGCCGGTGCCAGCCGTGCCGCGGCTGCCCTCGACAGCCGCCTTGGCCAACTCAAGAGCGACGTGCAGGCTGCCGAAGAGAAGGTCGAGAGCTACAGGCGCAGCCACAACCTGTCCTCCAGCAATGGCCAGCTCGTCAGTTCGCAGACGATGACGCAGCTCAACGGCGAAATCGTCGATGCGCAATCGCGCGTCATCGCTGCGCAGTCAAGTTACGACGCCTTGATTGCATCCGGCATCAATGGGGCCAATCCCGACCCCACGGTTTCGGAAGCGCTCGCGGCGCTGCGCGACAGGTCAAACAGCCTGCGGCAGCAGATCGATTCACAGTCCATGACCTTCGGTCCGCGCCACCCGACGATTGTCAGGCTCAGGACGGAACTCGAGACCGTCAACTCGCAACTCCGGGCGGAGTTCTCGCGCACCGTCGGCACGGCAAAGGCCAACCTTGACAAGGCCAAGGCTTCATTGGCTTCTCTCAACGTCAGGATGAACGATCTGAAGGGCAACGTTTTCACCGACAGCGAGTCCGAAGTCGCCCTGCGTGAGCTTGAACGCGATGCCGCCTCGAAGAGAGCGGTCTATGAGAGCTTCCTGTCGCGTGCGCGCCAAATCAGCGAGCGCGAGCAGATCGACACCACAAACGTACAGGTGATTTCGACCGCGGTGCCGCCACCAGGGCGCTCATGGCCCCCGCGCACTCCCCTGGTGGCAGGCGTGGGAGCGTTCGCAGGCTTTGCCCTGGGCATGCTGCTGGCCATTGGCATGGGCATCGTCCGCGACATGCGCCGGCCGCCGAACCGATCAGGTCTTGCCGCCAGCCGAGCCTGAAGCGGGGCATGGCGAAGCGCATCGTTTTCCACATTGCCAGCCTGAGGGGCGGCGGCGCCGAGCGTGTATTCGTCCTGATGGCAAATGAACTGGCGTCGCGTGGCCACGAGGTCACGCTTTTTACCTGGAACGCGGAAGGGCCTAACGCCGCGCTGCGCTCCGCTGCCGTGCATCTGGTCGACTTCGGCCTTCCCTTGCGCGGCGAGGGTTACGCCAAGTCGGCGACGCTGAAAGGCATCGTGCGAAGCGCAAATTTGTTCCGCCGCCTTGATCCCGATGCGGTCTATAGCGCCCCGGAATTCGCCAATCTGGTGATGGCGCTGGCGCTTATGTTGGCCAGAAGCCGAGCAAAATTCTTTCCAAGCTTCCACGCCGCTGCCTCGCTGCCTGCCAGCGGCCTCGGCGCGAGGATGGCGATCTGGCTTTCCGCGCTGGTTGCAGCGCGCGCGACCAAAGCCATCGCCGTTTCGGTGGGTGTCGGCCGTGACATTGTCCCCCGCGGCTTTCCCAAGTCCAAGGTCTTGGTCATCAACCACCCGCTGCCGCCGGCTGAAGCACCGCAGGGGAATTCCTATGCCTGGCAGGCAAAATTGGCAGCGATGGGCGATGGCCCGGTCATCGCCACCGCCGGGCGCCTGGTGCCGGTCAAGGATCACCGGACTTTGCTGCGGGCCTTCGCTGCCGTGCGCGCCGGCCGCCCTGCCCGGCTTGTCATCTTCGGCGAAGGCCCGCTGGCTGCCGAATTGTACGCCTATGCCGAAGAGACCGGCATAGGCGCGGACGTGCTCTTTGCCGGCTACGTCAACGATCCTGCAGCCTGTTATGCCGCAGCCGATCTGTTCGTCCTTACATCCACCAGCGAAGGCTTTGGCAATGTGTTGGTCGAGGCGATGGCTGCCGGTGTCCCCGTAATCTCCACCGATGCGCCGCATGGACCGCGCGAGATTCTCGGTGACGGCCGTTTCGGTGCGCTGGTCCCGGTTGGAGACGCCGCAGCCCTGGCGAAGGCGATGACCGAAATGCTGGACCACCCCACCCCTGCTGCCGTCCTGAAAAGCAGGGCGGCGGATTTCACAGTCGACAAGATCGGCGATCGGTACAAAGCCTTGCTCTAATTGTCGCGCACGGCCAGCAGATCGCGGTGGCATGTGATCGGAGTGGTCGCGCTTTCATTTATGCGAATCTCTCGACGATCAGCCGCAACGGCCGTGCTCTTTCAAGAAAAGCCTTTTGCGCACCCGCTGTCGGTTACCGTCCAGGTCGGCGCGCTGGTATTCGGATGACACCGACCTTCGGAAAATTGCTCGAGGAGATGTCCAGGCGCAGCCGATGGCCGGCACGGAAGTCCTGGCTGATTTCGGCGGCAAGCGAGTCATCTCAAGACAGAAAACCGGTTGCGCAAACGTTTCGATGGCACTAGCTTTGGGAAAGTCACAACGGCCGCCCCAGGCGGATTCAAAGATTGTGAGACTGGGAAACGCAAGATTTCGAGGAGGAGCGTGCGTGCGCTTGCCCGTCACCACGTCGAGGACGACAGCTCCGCGATGACGACGATCGTTGAGGTCGCTCGCAGGGCAGGCGTGTCGGTGTCGACCGTTTCGCACGTCGTCAATCGAACCCGCTATGTCTCCCCGGCCACCGCCCGATCGGTGAGTGAGGCGATCGCTGCTCTCGGCTATCTGCCCAACAATGTCGCGCGCTCGCTGAAGCGAGCCTCGACGAGCAGCGTCGGCCTGGCGATTTCGGCGATTTCAAATCCCTATTTCAGCGACATCATCTGCGCCGTCGAGACCGAGTGTGCGCGCCTTGGGCTCATGGTGTTCCTGTCGGATACGCAGGATGATCCGGACAAGGAGCTGGCTGTCGTCCAGGCACTGCACCAGCGGCGCGTCGACGGGATCATCCTGGCGCCCTCTGCCGCGCCGCAAGCCGTATTGCGATATCTCTCGGAACGGTCCCTGCCCTGCGTCTTGATCGACCGACTGCCCGACGATCGCTTTGATCAGGTCGGTGTCGAGAATTTCAAGGCCATCCGCGCGCTGATCGATCACGTCGTGTCCTTCGGGCATCGCCACATCGGTTTCGTTGCCGGACAGCGGGGATTTGCCACCACGTTGGAGCGCATCGATGGATTTCGCGCCGCACTGGCGGCCAACGGCCTGGAGTTTGTGCCAGACTACGTCGTGACGGGAAACGCGACCACCGCCAGTGCGAGCGCCGCCGCCCATGCCCTGCTGTCGCTGCCGCTGCCGCCGACTGCCCTGGTGACCGGCAACAATCTGTCGACGATCGGCGTGATGCGCGCTGTCCGTGAGCGAGGGCTCGCTGTCCCCAAGGACATATCGCTGGTCGGCTTCGACGATTTCGAATGGGCCGACTACTTCGAGCCGCGACTGACGCTGGTCGAACAACCCTGCGACGATTTGGGCAGGCAGGCAGCCGCGTTGCTGATTGAGCGGATTGGACTTCCGGATGGCCAGCGACGCACGGTTCGCCTTGAGCCGACGCTGCGCCTGCGCGCATCCTGCGGGAGACCGGCATGACTTCGCCACTCCTGACCATGAATGGCGTCGTCAAACGCTTCGGTGGTGTTCATGCTTTGCGCGGCGTCGATTTCGAACTGCGGGCGGGCGAGATCCATGCGCTGCTGGGCGAGAACGGCGCCGGCAAGTCGACACTGATGAACATCCTATCCGGTGTGCACGCCCCTGACGAAGGAACGGTCACGATCGATGGCGCACCAGTGCATTTTGCCAATCCGCGCGAAGCCCAGGCCGCCGGCATCGCCACGATCTTCCAGGAACTCGATCTCGTGCCTGGCCTCGATGTTGCGGCCAATCTTTTCCTCGGCCGCGAGTTGGTCAACCCCGGCGGTTTTCTCGATGTTGCAAGCATGCGCGAAGAAGCCCGCACCCGGCTGACCGCCATCGAGTTGGACATCGATGTCGAACGGCCCGTCGGCGAACTGTCGATCGGGCATCGTCAGGTCGTGGCAATCGTCAAGGCTCTGTCCTATGCATCGCGTGTCCTGATCATGGACGAGCCGACGGCGGCCCTGACGGTCAGCGAGGTGGACAGGCTCTTCACCATCATGCGCAAGCTCAGCGCCACCGGCGTGGGCATCGTCTACATCTCGCATCGGCTTGAGGAGGTTCCCAAAGTCGCGGACCGGGTAACGGTGATGCGCGACGGCCGGGTGGCCGGGACGACAGCCCCAGACGCACCGCAGGCCGAACTGGTCAGCCTTCTCGTCGGCCGGCCCCTGGAGGAACTTTACCCGAAACGCACACGCGCGGCAGGTCGCCGGCTCCTTCATCTCAAGGACGCCCGTTTCCATCCCGTTCGAGCGAGCGCCGGCTGGCAGGTTCCCCAAAAGGTTTCGCTCGATGTACATGAGGGCGAAATTGTCGGGCTGGCGGGCGTCATGGGTGCCGGCCGTACCGAGTTGCTCAGCGCGCTCTACGGCACCGGCCTGGCCGGCCGTTGGGCCGGCACCCTCGAGGTCGACCATCGCCCCCTGCGCCTCGAGTCCATCAGAGCTGCGCGCAGGGCCGGCGTCGCCTTCGTCACCGACGACAGGCGAGGAAGCGGGCTGATGCTGCGCACAGCCGTCGGCCGCAACCTGATCATGTCAGTGCTGCGACGGATCTCGCCGCGTGGCTTCATGTCGATGGCACGCGAAGCAGCCGCGGTGGCGCGCTCGTTCGGCCAATTCGACATACGACCGCGCAATGCCGCCATCCCGGTCGGCGCGCTGTCGGGTGGCAACCAGCAGAAAGTGGTGCTTGCCAAGGAGATCCTCGGCAATCCGCGGCTGCTATTGCTGGATGAACCGACCCGTGGCGTCGACGTCGGCGCCAAGGCGGAAATCTATGCCAGGCTTCGCGATCTGGCATCGCAAGGCCTCGGCATACTCGTCGCCTCGAGCGAAATGCCTGAGCTGATTGGCCTGTGCGATCGCATTGTGGTTCTTCGGGAGGGGTGCAACGTGGCGGAATTCAAAAGCGGCGTCGATGAACACACGGTGCTTGCCGCCGCAACCGGAAAGGCCTCCTGATGTTCGACACCAGCACGGCAGATACCGACCTGCCGAGCGGCAAGACAGCTCAGAAGCGGCGCGATCCGCTTGCACTCATCGTTCGGTTCCAGAGCCTGATCGGCTTGGTGGTCGTTGTGATCGGCGGCATCATCTTCTCGCCGCGCCGGCACGGACAGATACTGTTCATCGCCCCGGACAACATCGCCAACATCGTACGCGCCGTGTCCGAGACCGGCATCATCGCGATCGGCATGACTTTCGTCATCATCACTGCGGGCATCGACCTCTCGGTTGGCGCTTTGCTTGGCCTGGCCAGTGTCGTTACGGCCACGATGATGATCAATGGCGGCGTTGGCCTCGTGCCGACGATCCTTGCCGTGCTTCTTGCCGGTGTGGTCTTCGGTGCCGTTCAGGGCTCGATCTCGACGCGCTTCCGCCTCGAGCCCTTCATCGTGACCCTCGCGGGCCTTCAGGCCGCGCGCGGTCTGGCCTTGGTCGTCTCGGGCAACGAATACATCAACATCTCCTATGGCGACGGACCCGGGCTTGCCCCGGCTGTGTTTGCCATTCTGGGCGAGCGCCTGTTCAACAATGTGGTGCCGGTGGCGACCATCGTCTTCATCGCTTTTGCGGCGATCGCCACCGTGGTTCTCAACACCACCCGCTTTGGCCGCTATGTCTTTGCCGTCGGCGGCAATGAGCGGGCGGCGCGCCTCTCGGGCGTTCCCGTGTCCGCCGTCAAGATCACCGTCTATGCGATCACCGGCTTTGCGGCCGCTCTCGCCGGCATCGTCCATGCAGGGCAGTTCAACTTCGGCAGTGCCAATGATGGCGCCGGTTACGAACTTACCGCCATCGCCGCGGTCGTCATCGGCGGCACCAGCCTGTTCGGCGGAGCCGGATCGATGATCGGCACGGTCGCCGGCACGATCATGCTCGGCGCGCTCGCCAACGTCCTGCAGCTCAACAACATCACGCCCGCCCTGCAATTGCTCGCGACAGCCGCGATCATCATCCTGGCGGCAGTTCTTCAGTCCCTCGTCCGTCGCCGCGAAGGTCTGGTCCGTTAAGTGGGCGACATTGGAAGACTCCGGACGCCCAACTTACCCTGCGTCGGGAGAGTGAAGCTCAGCAAACCAACAGTCGAGCCAAGGGCATCGACAGGAAGGAAACAACCATGGTTATCAGGAGCACACGCAATAGCAGACAAAGGGCCTGGCAAACGTGTCTGCTTGCCGGGACCTTTCTCGCAGCCGCTGGAGGGGCTCAAGCTGCGGACCCGTTGGTCAAGGCATGCTCCAAGACCGGCGAATTCGTGGTCGGCTTTTCTCAGGCCAACAATGCCGAGCCGTATCGCCAGCACGTCAATGACGAACTCACCGCCGCCGCCAAGGCAGTGCCCCAGTTCACCTTGCAGATCGCCGATGGCGCCGGCAGCGTGAACACCCAGACCTCGCAGGTCGACAATTTCATCACCCAGAAGGTCGACCTGCTGCTGATATCGCCCTTCGAAGCATCGCCGCTGACGCCGGCGGTGAAGCGGGCCATGGAGGCCGGCATCCCCGTCATCGAGCTCGACCGCAAGACGGTCGGCGATCCGGGCAAGGACTACACGGCCTTTATTGGCGGCGACAATTACAAGATCGCCTTCGAAGCCGGCAAATACACCGCCACGAAACTGCTTCCTGACGGCGGTGAAGTTGCCGTTCTGGAAGGGCTGCCCAGTTCGACCCCTGCCGTGGAACGGCTCAACGGCTTCAAGGACGGCGTCAAGAAGAACGACAAGATCAAGGTCGTCGCCGAGCAGGCAGCGGACTGGCTGCCGGACAAGGCACAGACGGCGTTTGCCGCCATGCTGCAGGCCAATCCCGATATCAAAATGGTCTACGCGAGCAACGACATGATGGCCGCCGGAGCGCGGCTTGCCGCCAAGGGCGCCGGCAAGGAAGGGCAGATCAAGATCATCGGCACCGACGGCCTGCCAGGTCCTGCCGGCGGCATCCGGGCCGTTGCTGAAGGCGAATGGGCTGCAACCTTCACTTATCCGACGGGCGCCAAGGAGGCGATCGATATGGCAAAGTCGGTTCTTCTCGATTGCGCCACATCCGTCGAGCCGACGGTCACCGTGGCAACGACGGCGATCACGCCGGAAAACGCCAAGCAGATGATGGGTAAATAAAAATTGCGTGGCAATTGCGGTGCGGAGATCGAATTGGCACCTCCGCACCGTGTTAGCGCGTCGTTTTCGCTCATCGGCCGGCCTTCGGCAACGGCGAGGGTATCCAGGGCCCAATCAGATCGACCGTCGCTGCTCCGAAACAGCAAGAATGGAAGCCTCGGGAAGCCGCCATTAACTTTTCGTTAACCATGCCGGGCTAGCCTTAACCAATCAGTAAGGACTCGCCTCTGTGACCTGCGTCGCTCCCATCCAAAACAAGTCCATACGCTTTCGAGCACGCTCGTTTGTAGCCTTCACCCTCACCCCTGAGGCCCCGTTGGGGGAATGGCTGCAAAGCCTGGATCACTGGACCGAAAACTCTCCCGGCTTTTTTGCCGGCCGCCCGGTCGTGCTCGACCTGAATATGCTGAAGCCGGAGGTGGGCGAGATCGAAGATCTGGTCTCACAGCTCGCGGCGCGCGGGATCCGTGTCTACGCGATCGAAGCCGATGGCAACATTGCTCTTGATGCCGATCTGCCGCCGCTCCTCGTTGGCGCCAAGGAAGCCACCGCTGACGCGATTTACGTGCAGCCGGACCCGAAGGTTGCCTCAGAGTTCAAGACCGAAGAGCCGGAGGCGCCGAACTCGCTGATGATCAAGGCGCCGATCCGCTCCGGCCAGTCGGTCTTTCACCCCGATGGCGATGTGGTCATTGTCGGCTCCGTCAGTTCCGGTTCCGAAATCATCGCCGGGGGGTCGATCCACGTCTACGGCACGCTGCGTGGACGTGCGTTCGCCGGCGCAACAGGAAATTCCGCGGCTCGTATCTTTTGCCGGAAAAACGAAGCCGAACTTCTGGCGGTGGACGGCTGGTACCGCACCGCCGAGGAGATGGACGCCTCCTCGCGAGGAAGGCCGGTCCAGGCTTTTCTCGAGGACGGCGCACTTTGCGTCGCACCGCTCAATTAACAAAACATTGGAGGCACAAATATGGGCAAGGTAGTGGTTGTCACATCCGGCAAAGGGGGTGTCGGCAAGACGACCTCGACGGCCGCTCTCGGCGCCGCGGTCGCGAAAACCGGCAAGCGGGTGGCCCTCGTCGATTTCGACGTTGGCCTGCGCAATCTCGATCTGATCATGGGCGCCGAGCGGCGCGTCGTTTTCGATATCGTCAACGTCATTCAGGGAACCGCCAAGCTTTCGCAGGCGCTGATCCGTGACAAGCGGCTCGACACGCTGTTCCTGCTGCCGGCTTCGCAAACGCGCGACAAGGATGCTCTCACCGAGGAAGGCGTCGCCGACGTAATCGACAAGCTGCGCTCGGTTTTCGACTACGTCTTCTGCGACAGTCCGGCCGGCATAGAGCGGGGCGCGCAACTTGCCATGCGCTTTGCCGACGAGGCGGTTATCGTGACCAATCCGGAAGTGAGTTCGGTCCGCGATTCCGATCGCATCATCGGCCTGCTCGACTCCAGGACGATGAAAGCCGAACAGGGTGAATCGATCGCCAAACACGTCCTCGTCACGCGCTACGATGCTGCGCGCGCTGCCCGCGGCGAGATGCTCAGTATCGATGACGTTCTCGAGATCCTGTCCACGCCCTTGCTGGGAATAATTCCCGAGAGCCAGGATGTGCTGCGCGCATCCAATGTGGGCGCGCCGGTTACGCTCAGCGAAAACACGAACCCCGCTGCACGCGCCTATATCGACGCAGCAAGAAGACTTGAGGGCGAGGACCTGCCGGTCATCTTGCCTTTCGAGCGGAGGGGCCTCCTCGACCGGCTGTTGGGAAGGAGGGCAGCATGAACCTGCTCGACATCTTCAAGCGCCGCGGCAGCGCGCCGGTGGCGCGCGAGCGCTTGCAACTGCTGTTGGCTTACGAGCGCCGCAACCGCAACCAGCCCGATCTCGTCTCCGTGTTGCGCGAGGAGATCATGGCTGTAATCGCCAGGCATGTTCAGGTCGACCAGGATTTCCTGCAGGTGAGCATGGATCACGGCGAAACGACGTCGAGGCTGGAGATCGACATCCAGATCCCCAACAAAGTCGCAATGCCCATGGCCGCCGCGTTCTAGCAGAACCTCACAGCCAAGCCTTGCATCGGCTGCTCATGTGGGCGCGATGGGCCTTATCTCGCGGTGCCACATTTGATCGCGTTTGATCCTGGCCCTCGCTGGAGACTCGCGCACGGTTTGGGTCAGAAGCCATGCCGTTTGCATTTGGTAGAGAAGCCCCGCGACTGGATCCAGCCGCGGGGCGCAAATTGAGTTCTCGACGGACCTGCCGTCAAATGTTGGCGAGCAATTCGTTGACGCGGCTTTCCATGTCGGCAAGGGCAGTGTCGACGTCCTTCTGGCCACTGATTGCGGCACTCATCTCTTCGCCGATAATGTCCTGGATCGCAAACTGGCGCTGTACGGCGGACGGCAGCGGCTTGCCGAGATCGGCGACCGCAGAGATCGTGTTGCGATGCGGCAGGGCCTTGAAGGCGTCCGAAGTGATGACGGCCTTATAGGCCGGCAGGTGACCGGTGCGCGACCACTCAAAGTCGTTGTCGGCGAAGAACTTCAGGAATTTGCCGATGGCCGCGTCTGTTCAGGTGTGCGGTCTTTCTGCGACACGGCCCAGGTGTGGCCGTCGGCATATTGCGCATGGGCGCCGCCAAACAGCTGCGGATATGGATAGACCGCATAACCGCCCTTGTTGAGCGCCGTACCCTTGGTTTCGGACTGGGCGTTGTAGTCGCCGACCACCCAGGTGCCGTTAAGGTGGACGCCACCCTCGCCGGCAAGGAAGGCGTTGATCGAGCCGCCATAATCGAGGTCCTTGGTGGTGTAGCCCTTCTCGAAGATCGCCTTGTACATCTCGACGACCTTCTTGGCTTCCGGCGTATTCAACTTCACATGCTTCGGATCGGCAAAGAAATCGGAACCCTGCTGGAAAAGATAGGTGTAGAGATTGCGTGTGTAGAGTGCAGTCTCATTGGTCAGGTTCTGGACGAAGTAAGGCTTGCCGGTTTTCTGCTTGAACTGTTCGGCCTGGGCGAGCAGTTCCTCGGGCGACTTTGGAAAGATCGGCGTACCGTCGGCATTGACGAGGCCGGCTTGTTTGAACAGATCCATGTTGACGTGATAGAGCATCGTCCAGCTGTCGATCGGCAGGCCATAGATCTTGCCGTCTTTGGTGGCGCCATTGCGCGCCGCGTCGGTGAAGGCGTCGGGTGTCACGCCGACCGACTTCAAGAGATCGTCGAGCGGCATCAACAGGCCCTTCGACTGATAATCCGACAATACGGATTCATGGATCGTGACGATGTCCGGAGCGTCGCCTGAAGCGAACTGCGCGGTCAGCTGATCATAACCCGGCCATTCCACCGTGGTGACGTTGACGTGGACATCGGGATTGTCGGCGTTGAACTTGTTGATCAGCGAGGTGATGATGCCGCATTCGCCAACGGCCTTGGTGGGATCGGTGTTGGTGCCGAAATCGGCATCGCAGGCGCCGAAAAAGCGCTGCACACTCAGTTCCGTCGCCGCAAAGCTTGGACTTGCAAGCATCATTGCGCCCACAGAGACTGCGGCAAACAGTATTTTCTTCAGTTTCATATCAGTTCCTCCTACTGAGTTTCCGCCACTCCACCCTGGATTGGCCTTCGTACTTCAATCGCTGCGCATTCCCCGGCCGGTAATTTTCGTTATCTCACCGCAGCGCCGGAGACCGCCGTGACGATGTATTTCTGGAAAAACAGGTAGACGATCAGGATTGGTGCACCGGCGAACACCGCCTGCGCCATCAGGAAGCCGATGCCTTCGGACTGGGCGAAATTGGTCTGTGTCGAGGCCATGCCGACCGTCAGCGTGAACATGTCCTTCTTCGTTGCCGAAATCAGCGGCCAGAAGTAATCGTTCCACGCGCCGAGAAAGGTGAAGATGCCGAGCGTCGCCTGTGCGGGCAGCGTGAGCGGCAGAAGCACCTTCCAGAAAATCCTGAAGCGGCCGGCATTGTCCAGCATGGCGGCTTCGTCCAGCTCCTTCGGGATGGCCTTGAAATATTGGGTCATCAGGAAGACGCCGAACGGAGCCGAAAGGCCTGGCAGAATGAGCCCTTGATAGGTGTTGTGGAACTTCAGCATGCTGAATATCTGGTGGCGGGCGACAAGCACTGCCTGTTCCGGGACCGCCAGGCCGAACAGCACGATCACGAACAGCACGTCCCGGCCGGGGAAATTCAGCCGTGCAAAGCCGTAGCCGGCGAGCGACGACAGGATCAACGTGCCGAGCGTCAATCCGCCCGAGACGATGATGCTGTTGCGCACCCAGATGAACACCGACGAAGTGCCGACGGTGTTGATGTAGTTCTTCAGTGTATAGGGCGCGTGGAACACCGAATTCGGATCGGCCATCAGCTCTGCATTGTCCTTGAGCGACAGGCCGATGACCCACAGAACCGGCGCGATCATGACGATCGAAAGCAGGATGACGAGGGCCAGCAACAAATGGTCGCCAAATGCCCGTCCCTTGATGGAAACTGCTGGGGCGCTCATGCCTGGTCTCCCCTGCTGCGTGTGACCAGGTACTGGGCCATGGCCGCGATCAGGATGAGGATGAACAGGATTTCCGATGCCGCGGCACCCAAGCCGAGATCCCAGCGACGGAATGCGGTGTCGTAGATGTAGAGCACGAGCGGTTTGGTCAGGTTGTTCGGGCCGCCGCGCGTCATCAGCCAGGCCTGGCCGAACAGCTGGAATTGCAGCACGATCTGGATAATGATCACCAGGATGAAGGTCCGTTTGATCGACGGCAGCGTGATCGAGCGTAACGTCTGCCAGCGATTGGCATTGTCCAGGGCTGCCGCTTCGTAAATATCCTGCGGAATCTGCTGGAGCGCCGAGAGAAAGAGCATCATCGGCAGGCCGATGCACCACCAGATGGTGGCAATGGCGATGCCGACCATCGCAAGGTTGGGATCGGAAATGAAAGCCGGGGCAGTTGCGCCGAACCATCCGTAGATCGTCGATAACAGGCCGACATTCGGAATGAAAACGATGCGCCAGATCAGCGTGACGATGGTGACCGACAGCACCGAGGAGGAAAAGAACAGGGTCCGCAGCACCGCGGCAGTGCGCGTGCGGCGATTGAGGCAAAGCGCCAGAAAAAGGCCGATCAGCGCCAGCGTCGGCACCGTCAGCAGCACGAAGTAGAAGGTGTTCCAGATCGATTGAAGGAAGACCTTATCGTGATACAGCCTGACGTAATTGCCGAAACCGACAAAATTTCCGGACGAGAACGTGTCGGCCTTGTGGAAACTCAGCCACATCCCCCAGAGCAGCGGGAAGAGCAGCAGCGTCGTGAAGAAAAACAAGAATGGCGCAACGAAAATGAAGTTTCGCCATTGCGGCGCATAGATGTCGGCGGTCGGGGCTCTGACGCCGGCGGCGAGCGTCGCGGTCGGGGTCATCGCCAGCCGGTCAACCATGTCAGGCCTCCCTCGCGTGCCAGGCGCGGCCGGTCTCGTTGAACAGATGCGATTTCTGGCCGTCGAAGGCGAGCCCGATCCGGTCGCCGACGGCGACGCGGCTGTTACCGGCATCCGAGCCGACGATCTGCTGGCCATCGCCCAGCCGCGCGTAGATCAGGGTGCGTTCGCCGAGCCGCTCGAGCACATCGACCACGCCGTCGGCATTGCCCTGTCCGGCGGCAACGATGCGGACGTCTTCCGAACGGATGCCGAAGGTGTACTTGCCATCGGTCAATTGGCTGGAGGCGATCTCGGTCTGCACCGATATGCCGTCCGCAAACCTGGCCGTGACGTTCTCTCCGGATTTGTCGAGCGTCGCGTCGACAAAGTTCATTGCCGGCGCACCGACGAAACCGGCGACGAATTTGGTCGCCGGGCGCTCGTAGATCTCCATCGGAGTGCCGATCTGATCGATCTTGCGATTGTTCATGACGACGATGCGGTCGGCGAGCGTCATTGCCTCGACCTGATCGTGGGTGACGAAGATCATTGTCGACTGCAGGCGCTGGTGAAGCTGGGCAAGTTCGATGCGGGTGCGGGTGCGCAACGCCGCATCGAGATTGGAGAGCGGCTCGTCGAACAGGAAGGCCTTCGGCTCCTTGACGATCGCACGGCCGATGGCGACGCGCTGGCGCTGACCGCCGGAGAGCTGGCCCGGCTTGCGATCGAGCAAATGCGGCATTTCGAGGATGCGGGCGGCTTCGTTGATGCGCGCCTCGATGACCTTGCCTGGTACGCCGATATTCGCAAGTCCGAAGGCCATGTTGTCGCGCACCGTCATGTGCGGATAAAGCGCATAGGACTGGAACACCATGGCAATGCCGCGCTTGCCCGGCGGCAGATGATCGATGCGCTCATTGTTGATGGCAATCTCGCCGCTATCGACAGCTTCGAGACCGGCAATCATTCGAAGAAGCGTCGATTTTCCGCAACCGGACGGCCCCAGAAACACGATGAATTCGCGTGCCCTTATGGAGAGCGACAGATGATCCAGCACCGTCATGGCACCGAACTGCTTGCTCACATTCCTGATCTCGATATCGGCCGTCACGTTGACGCTCCTCCTCAGCGTTTGCGCTTTCTCGATGATCCGCCCCGAAGTCAGAGCCTCAGGCGTATGACTTGGTAGGAATAGGCCGGCAGCGACAGGCTCAGCTTGCCGCCGATGACCGAGGCGCCCTCACCCTTCCTGGGGCCGACTTTGCTTGGGTTTTCGGCCGAATTGACGGCTTTCAGATCGGCGTGTGCCATCACTTGGTGATCGACGATCTCCGCTGCGCCGAAGCCGGTGAAGTCGACCACTGTTTCGATTGCCTCGCTCGAATGGCGGTTGACGGCAAAGAAGGTGACGTGGCCGGTTTGCCTGTCGTGCACACCGGCGACATCGACATAGGCGACGTCGCCCGCAACGGTGGATTTGTAGGTCGGGCTTTCCACCTTGAGATCCAGCGCATTGCCGCGGCCGTAGGTAGAAGCAAACAGATAGGGGTAAAAAATCGTCTGGCGCCATGCCGGGCCATTCGGAACGGTCATGATCGGCGCAATGACGTTGACCAGTTGCGCCAGGCAGGCGATCTTGACGACATCGGAACGGCGGATGAAGGTGTTGAGGATCAGGCCGACCTGCAGCACATCCTCGAAATTGTAGATGTCTTCGAGCAACGGCGGAGCAAAGGGCCAACCGTCGCTGCCGCCGAGTATTTTCTTGTCCTGCTCCTTGGAATGGTACCAGACGTTCCATTCGTCGAATGAGATGTAGACCTGCTTGTTGGAGCGCTTCTTGGCCTTGATATAGTCGATGACGCCGGCGACCGAGACAATGTAGTCGTCGAGCTTTTCGCTCATGGCGAGATAGTTCGGAGCGTCGTTGGCTTCGTTGTCAAAATACATGTGCAGCGAGATGTGGTCGACTTCGTTGTAGGTATGGTCGAGAACGGTCGCTTCCCATTCAGGGTAGGTCGGCATCTTGGCATTCGAAGAGCCGCAGATCACGAGCTCGAGCGACTTGGAGAAGGCGCGCATGGCCTTGGCCGTCTCATGCGCCAGCCGGCCATACTCGTCCGCGGTCTTGTGGCCGATCTGCCAAGGACCGTCCATTTCGTTGCCGAGGCACCAGAGCTTGACGTCGAAGGGCTCCTTGCGGCCGTTGGCGATGCGCTTGTCGCTCCATTTACTGCCGCCGGGATGGTTGGCGTACTCCAGAAGGTTGCGTGCTTCGTCGAGGCCGCGCGAGCCGAGATTGACGGCAAGCATCATCTCGGTGTTGGCGGAGGTGCACCAATCGGCAAATTCATGCAGCCCGACTTCGTTGCTTTCCGACGTGTGCCAGGCGAGGTCGAGCCGCACCGGGCGCTCCTCCTTGGGGCCGATGCCGTCTTCCCAATTGTAGGCGGAGACGAAATTGCCGCCGGGATAGCGGACGATCGGAACATTTAGTTCCCTGACGAGATCGATGACGTCCTGACGCATGCCATTGGCATCCGCCGTCGGATGGCCTGGCTCGTAGATGCCGGTATAAACTGCCCGCCCGAGATGCTCGATGAAGGATCCGTAGAGCCTCGGATCGATTTCCGAGACAACATAGTGCGGATGTGCCGTAACGGCTGCCTTCATGCATTCCTCCCATCGATATCACAAATGATGATTTAAATCATCTTGCCCGATATCAAAGGTGAATTGGCAGCTGTTCGTCAAGCCAAAATTGCCAAAAGTAGGACAATTAGACGAAGGCTTTGGCTCAGTAAAAAGTCAGTCATTTGAAATTGCTGCACTATTTTTCAAACCCGGTTTGATGATATCAACCGGTTTTGATCCTGAGCAGGATATCCTGATCGTAATTTCCAAAGCCCTTGCCGAAAATGTTGATCCCGCCGGGGCGTTTGGCGTCGTCCTTAACGCCGATACGAATACGGATTGAATGATGGCTCTTCAGATCGAGTGCAACGAGGCCGGTTTCGGAAATCCTGACGCCGTCGACATAGGCGCCGTCAGTGGCAATTCGCCAGTTCTTCAGCTTGCCGTATTGCGAGCCCTTGAGCTTCCACCAGGAAGGCGTGAAGACGCCGCGCTTGTCGCCGAAATCTCCCGGTGACGTCCAGGTGCCGACATCGACGCCATTGATCGTCAGGGTGATGTCAGAGGGCCAATCGGCGCTGGTGCCCGGCACTTCCGAGGACAGCTCAATCGCCACTTCGAGTTCGGTGATCTCGGCATTGGCGAGCTTGGCATTGTTAGGGAACTGGTATTCGACAAAGCCGCGCGT